>NZ_JBJGXV010000049.1:0-3158 GCF_045447295.1 Pseudomonas sp. O39 | reverse complement strand
CGGCAATCAAACGAGTTAGTGCGTCGCAACGCAAAGGTAGCCAAAACGAGCTCGCCCTGCCCAAACGAATCGCCAGGCCAAACTGCTTGTCGTGCCGACTGTCAGGACCTTCACGTATGGCACCGACTTGAGCATGATGCGCAGTGTCTCTGCATGTATGCCTTCCCTCATGCCGGCCCCACGCTGGATGGCCCCCCGAGGGCAGCCGCGTCCGCCAGGAACCTCTCGACGTCTGTGATTAACAATGCTTTGGCGTAGACCAGACCACTCATCCACACACTCAGGCATTTGACACTGCCACGTTGCTGCGACGCGATCTTGTCCAGGTGATCGAATAATTCCTCGATCAGTGTTACGGTTGGTAGGGACAGAGCCTCAGTGCGTACAGCCACGACAATGCGCCCGGCCAAATCCGCGTAATACGGTGATACGTTGCGCAAGCACTCCATTCGCAAGCGATAAGGGTTCGTAATGGTTAACGGCATCGTAGTTTTTCCTATTCAGATACACCAAAAACAGCCAAGCTTTGGGCCCGCCAGATCAAGAGGGTTTGCGAGGGCAGTTGTTCAGTACGCGCGATTCAGTCAGGAGCAAGGGCGGCTAAAGACGACAAGAGTTCAGAGCCAGCCTGTAAGCAAGAACGTAAAGTAGAAATATCCTCTTGAAGGCTCATAGCCTCTTCCCAAATGCTGTCGACATCGCTAGTAGCTACAGTAAGGGGGGAACATTCCAATAAGGTCATGGCCATATCATGTAGACGTAAGAAGTCGTCCCGAATGTTGTCGACACCTCCTATTTCAGCAAGGCAGGCATCCAATTGGTCGACCACATTAAGTAATTGAGCGATTTCAAAGTTCTGGCGCAGGGAATCGAGTGCTTTGGCATCGACTTCCCCGTAGGGTGTCACTCGAAACGAAGCTGGGGGGATGTGCATCAGTTCGTCTTCTCAACTTTGTTATTGGGTACCTGTTGGCCACGAATTGAGCCCGCTGCCTGTTGGAAAATGGAATCCTTGATCCAGGGTTCCGGTGGACGCTTAAGTTTCAGGTTGAATTCCCCAAAGCGTTTGACGTTGCTGGTCAGGTAGGGACTGAGAAACGATACGTCCTCATCGGTAAACTGCCAGCCGTCACGGGCGAGCTTTTGCAGAATACGCATCATGTCGACGGTATTCTGCAAAATCACCGAGGAAGCGATCATGTCGTTGTAGCGCAGGCGCTTCTGTTGCTCGTCCGGATCGTTCTCGGCGATGATATCGCCGCCGAAGGACAGCCACTTCGAGAAGCCGTTGTAGGACTCAATCTTGTTGGTATTGGCTGTTACTTCTCGGCGCAACTCACGGTTGCCAATCCATTTGAGCAGGAAAATTGTCCGGATCACACATCCCAACTCTTGCGCGGCATGGTAGAGCTTGTTGCGCCGACTGTAAGAACCGAGTTTACGCAGTAGCATTGGCGAGGAAATTTTGCCGGCCTGAATCGACAGCGCCACCTGCATCAGATCCTGCCAATGGGTCTCTATCTGGCTCCAGTTGACGGTGTCAGTGAAGAGGCTGTTGATGTGCTTGTACTTGGCCGAACGATCGGGCCGATACATGACCAAGTTGCGCCAGTTGCGGATGCGCGGCATCAGGTTGATGCCCAGCAAATGGGTGAATGCGAAGACTGTGGCGGACTGGCCTTGAGTGTCTGAATAGACCGTATCGACTTCAACGCTATGATCCGCTTTCAACAGACCCTCAATGACATAGATAGCCTCCCAGATGCCTGGTGGGATGAAGTGCTGAAAGACTGCGATGTAGTTATTTGCCACGTGCCGGTACGCGACTGCGCCCATCTTGCGGTAACGGAAGTGGTATCCTGCGAGCAAGTTTTCATCATAGAAGTCGAATTGAGTCCCGTCGGCCGCGACCGCCTTACCGTCACCCCAGAGTTTGGGCAGATCGAGTTGGAGGTAAAGCTCGACCAACTCCCGATTGGCCTTATCCAACTTGTCAAGCGGCAGGTGCCGACGATTGGTGTAAGACAGCATATGTGGGGTCACGTTACCTGCCAGATGGCGAGCGGCCTGATTCGGCCCCAAGTTGCAGCCCATGGCGAAGATTGTCATCAGGTAGCGCTCAGCCGGCTCCTTGAGCTTAGGATCACTACCGGACATCGGCCCGAAATGCCGAGTGAACTGAATCCAGTGCTCAATGTTGGCCATGATGTCAAGCACATGTCTGGCTGGCATACGCTGGGTGATAGCCGTTTGTAGCGAGATCGCTGAAGGCGGGATGTCACGTGCGACGACACGGCGCAACACCGGTTCTCCTGCCTCATTAATCGACACATCGCCGCGGCAATTGGGAAATTTGTCATCCAACTGCTGAGCAGTACTCTCAAGTTGTTCCTTCAAGCTGGCGACAAACTCTTTAGCCGTACTCGACAGGCCGACCTTTTCGCAGTACTCCGGCAGACGGGCCAAACACTCATCCCAAGGCAGTAACTGTTTGCGGTAGTCAGCAAACGACTCCGAGCCCAGAACACAGATATCCCCAGAGCGAAGTTCGTTGGCTAGATGGGAAAACACACAGACTTCTAGGAAGCGCCGGTTGGTCGGTGGCCCTTCGCTGGGGGAACGCCGAACAATTTTGAGCCAGCGATCCGAGGCGAACGATAAGTCCACATGCTCATCGATCCATTCCCTATGCAGGTTCTCGTTCTCCTGGACCATCTGCAGAGCCTCGATAAGCGAGCGATCTTGAGTTGTTGGCTCCAGTTGCAGCAGGTGGCTCAGGCGGAACAGCAATGAACGATGGGACTTGAAGTGCTTCCAGAGTAGCGGGAGATAGTTACTGCCGCCCGTGGCCTGGACTTCGGCGCAGGCCTCGCGAAGCCGGTCAATATTTCCTTCAGGTGAGAGGTACTCTCGGATCAAGCTTCCGGCTTCCTGGTTGTCCGGCTCCTGCGCCAGAATCTCAAGTACTCCTCCTAACGTTCCCACCAGTAGCTCCAGTTTCTTGCGTTGGCGAACCTGAATCTGCTCCAACTCATCTTTGGCTCGCTTGTGGATAGTAGCGATTCGTTTGATGAACATCTCAGCAAGGTGATCACGTGCTCGTACACGCATGAGGTAGATCAGAGCCAGCATCAGGGTGTAGCGCTTTGGAAGCGAAC
>NZ_JBJGXV010000048.1:0-3177 GCF_045447295.1 Pseudomonas sp. O39 | reverse complement strand
ATCTTTAGCATTGGGATATTTAGGCATAAGCTGGATCGAAATGAGTTTATCAATTGTCGTTAGATACATCACTTTAACGTCCAGGTCTTTTGGCTTACCCTGTGTTGATGGCTCCGTTTTTACTGGTTTTGGCGGTGATTCCTTCCCGACCATTCGGTCAAATACGCCACGCATCTCGGGCGTAATCTCGATATTTCGTTTTTTTTCCTGATTATAAAAAAAAGCTCCTAACCCCATTAAAATGGCAGCTAGGCTCACACCTCCAATTACAGCACCTGTAATAGAGAATGTTTTGTCTGTAAGTTCACCTCCTACGAAGCCACAGACAATAGTCGCCACAATTATAATTCCAATAAATTTTTTCATTTAAACTCTCATACTCAAAATATCCTTACCTTGAATTGCCGCGATCAGGAACATTTCTTCCCTGTTCACGACGGATTACCTTGCTCTGTTTTTTCGCTTTCTTATTTTCGACTTGGAAAGTCATGGCAACCCTCAAAACCTCGGCTACCTGAGCCTTTGTGAGCCCCTTGAAAGGCTCTTGAATCGACTCTAGGCGCTTTCTCAGGTCATTTGCCGTGTCCTGTAGTTCTTTCGCTCTACGACGCTCCTGAAGCGCTGTAGAGGCCATGGCAATGGTCCCGGCGAATCCATCGTTCACCGCTTTGGTCAGACGCTCTGCAACCATCTCTGGCGATTCGACTAAATCGCCTCGGCCCAAGACCGTCTTAGCCATGAACCCCGCTTTTTCAAGCACCCGCGGCTCCAAACTCTTGGGGCTGAGCGTGGCTTTTGGCGTGACACCAAGCTGAACCGCCGCGTAATGCTGCTGGATCGTCTGGTGAGTGGCCTTGCTGCCCTCGATCCCACGCTCCAGTCCCAGATCAGCGACACAGCCGGCGTAACTGGTCTGGTCTGCACGCATCTTGTCCCTGCTACCGATGAACTCCTTGGCGCTCAGCCGCTTGTCCTGCGTCAGCGGCACCACGAACGCGGACAGGTGCGGTGTGGCCTCGTCCCGGTGAATGCTGGCCGTGACTATCCGATCGACGCCGTACTTGTCGGCCAGCCATTGCAGGGATCGCTGGAAGAACGCCTTTTCCTGTTCTGGTGTCGCTTTGTCGAACCATTCGGGGCTGGCTGTCATCACGTATTCCACCACCAGAACCGCGTCCTTGCGCCGTTTCTCCGGCAGCAAAGCGCGCAACTTGCCCATGGCCTCGTCCGTGCTTTTCGCGCCCAGGTGCTGATTGTCAGGTGTGCGCTCCTGGTCAGCATTGTGCGTCTCGCGTTCGCGGTAGCAATGCTGCATTGAGGCCGCCACAGACCCCATGTTCGCGAGCTTTTTCGCCCGCATGATTGCGTACGCCATATCGCCCCAAATCCGCTGAAATGCCGCCTAGCTCCGCTGGGCCATTTCCTTGAAGTGTACTCACTAGACTTTGCTTCGCAAAGATCGTTCGAAAAGCCAAGGCAAGAGCAGATCAACCCCCTGACCTTTTCGCCCGCAAGCGGAGCGCGCAGGCCGAAGGCGGCGGCGTGAAGGAGCGAAGCAGCCGCACGTTGATCCACACCCTTGCGGGGTAGTGGACGGCGCACAGCGACTGGAAGGCCGCTGGATCTGGATCAAGAATCGCGGTGCCTGACACACCGTCCTAACGCGCTTCGCTTGTTGGGCGTCCCCCAGCACAGCGCCCGCTTCGCGGTCACTGCACCGGGAGCCACCTTGAGCTAGCTGCATAGCCCGATTCTTTGAATCTCCGAAGCAAGATCACAGGCCCATCAAGAGCCAGATCAAGAGCACGTAGTAACAGAGTGAGAAGCAAACGACCTTTTCGGCCATATGCCACGGGAAATGTCGAGACAAACTCAGGACCTCCCGAGACAAACTCAGGACGATACGAGACAGAAAATAGTTGTTTTTTGTCTTTTATGAGCTTAGCGTGTGTCTCACCAAAGGACAAAAATGGCTTCCGATATGTCTGCAACGATCAACCTCCGCAAACTCGAATACAGCCCCTTGGCTAACCCTCTGCTGGAGCCCACTGAGGTGACGGTGAAGAAGCGATATGTGAAAACGGGTACGTCAGAAGAGTTGGTAAGCACACGCACCGGTGAGGTACGCCAAACCGCTGCGATCTACACCGTAGACGAGCGGGACGATGCCTCTTTCGTGAAGGTGTTTGCCGCTGGTGTGGCCGCGGCATTCGACCTTGGCCGCACTGCATCGCGAGTCTTTCAGTTGGTCCTGCAGGAATACGAACGAGCCCCCATGCGTCAGGGCTTTGCCGAAAGCATCGAACTGGCGTGGTTCAACGATGGCCTGTCTGGTCGGTCGGTCGACATGAGCGAAAAGACGTTCCAGCGTGGTCTCAAAGAGCTTCTAGCCAAGCAGTTTCTGGCTCCCCGCTCCCCATCCACCTTCTGGGTCAATCCGGCCCTGTTCTTCAAAGGGGACCGCGTGAAGTTCATCACCGAATATCGTAGAAAAGGCTCTAAGGAATCGCATGCACCGGCCGCCGTTACGGGCGCTACAGCCACGACTACAGAGGTTATTGCAGATGAGTGAGAGTCGAACTGAACCCCATTTTATCCAAGTTGGCGATCCCGATGATGCCACCGGACCACTTCCAATTTTTATTACCAAAGATCGAGATGACCGAGACAAACGGCTACAGGCTGTGACCTTCGCCCGCGCCTCGGTAGGGCTGGAAGGCTTCACACTCTCGGAGATCGACGAGGAACAGGCCAGAGCCTACGTCGATGGTGAACTCACCCTGGGCGAGTTCTTGAAACGCTCCATAGACGAGAACTGAGTGGCTTTTACACACCGGTACTCAACACCTAGGTGTGAGGAAGGAGGTGCTAAGGCTTTAAAAGAAGAATTCTCCCGAGACCAAATGGAGGAGTTTTCTTGTCAAGATATTCACTCAATTCAAGCCCTCCCTCCATTCTACCTTCTTGAAAATCAGAATTTTCTTGTGACGATAAGGACATCGAATAGAGAGCGAAGCCGGTCGACTCTCCGAATATGCGTTTATAACTTATCATCATAAGTTCTGCGCCTGCGGTGGTACTTTTTCGATCAACTAAAAGGAGTCTTTGAAGGAATGAGTCATGAAACCCAAATATGTACCCAGCAGCGTTTTTATTTACCATCAGCTCGCTGAATGA
>NZ_JBJGXV010000047.1:0-4358 GCF_045447295.1 Pseudomonas sp. O39 | reverse complement strand
ATCACTCTCTACGCATAAAGTTTGTTGATCAAGTTCAGCGCTATGTCGATACGCCACGTCTTGCCTTTAGGCTGCACTTTTTGTGCTTCCACGAACTCACGACGAGCATGCGCCCAACACCTTATACGCTCGACTCCAGCTTGCGCTCCCAGCGCGTTGTAACTGGCGTAATCACCGGTTATCACATAGCCGCAATAACCTTCGAGCAGGCGCGTCGGCAACTCCTGCGCGGCTGGCGGAATAGTCAAAAAGGATCACTGGCTTATCTGGCGGGCCTCCGGTTTGCTCCCACATCCAGGACTGGCTGCTTGGGTCTCGGTCAGGCTCTCTCAACACCTGTACCCGTATTTCATCGCAGTGGATAACACCGCTGGTCAGTAGGCTATCGCGCATTAAATTCAGCAGCGGCTGGAAGTGTTCACCGCACTGGATTAGATTACCAATCGACTCATAATCAGGAAAACCAACAATGAACCATAAATCACTGCTCGCTCCCTTCGCCGCCAGCGCCCTGCTCCTGGCGCTAAGCGGCAACGCTTCGGCCGCCGCGAGTTTGGCGCTGAAAGGTTGCATGGATGGCGCTAATACCACGGCCACTATGGTCAGTTGCAACGCCACTGAAACGAAGTTGCAGGACGAGCGGCTGAACAAGGCGTACAAAACCGCTCTGGCGGCCCAGGAAGGCAACCGCAAACAGCGACTACAGAATGTGCAACGCTTGTGGATCAAATACCGGGACGCCAATTGCGCCTTCGCCGGCTCGGCGACTGGTGGCTCCATTGATCAGTTCAACGGTTCTAACTGCCTGCTAGACATGACCCGCACCCGTGCTCAGGAACTGGAAAACCTGGTTGGGCCATAAATGTACCTGCGCACCTCTGGCAGTTTTACTTTGCTGATGCTAGGCGATAACAGGGTAGGGCGATTTGCAGCCACAGGCAGCCTTCTTGATATATAGGAATTTCAATAATTCTATACATGGCTGTTTGCCGAAACGTGGGGTGAATCGATTTTTACCTACTTTTCTCGAATCTCGGACGCATCTTTTCCGTATTACGCTCTTACGCACATTGGTGGCGGCGTCTAAAACTATTTGCCTGCTCTGTTCAAACGGTGTCTATAGTTCGGTGCCAACGCCGCAACCCTTGAGTACGGATACGTGAAAGACGCCTGCCAATCAATACAGCGAAGACGCCGATGAACGAAGTGATTGATAACCGTAACAAGCTGCTCATCACCTTGACGGTGATGATTTTTGGATTGAGCTACGGTTTGAGTGCGCCCTTGATTGCGATCAAGTTGACGACCGCAGGCTTCAGTGAAGTTTACGTTGGCATCAATGCCGCCATGCATGCGGTCGGTGTGTTTGCCATCGCTCCATTTCTGCCGATGCTGTGTCGCCGTTTCAGTCCCAGGCGGTTGTTGGCCATTTCGCTGGGCTTGCTGGTGGTGTTGTTGGCTGCATTCCCCTTCGTACCCATCGAAGCCTGGTTTGTACTGCGCCTGGGCCTCGGGCTTTTCAGCGAAATCATTATGGTGGTGTCGGAAACCTGGCTGAATCACACGACGGTTGAGCAGGCCCGGGCAAAAACGATGGCGATGTATGTGGCCAGCCTGTCTTTGGGATTTGCCCTAGGGCCGTTCATTCTGTCCTGGTTGGGAAACGCGTCGTCGGCAGCATTCTTTGTCGGCAGTTTTATTACAATACTCGCCAGCCTCTCGCTGCTCGGGATCAACGCCGACGGCCGTCCGATTGCGCACGAAAAGGGCCGCCCGCTCTCTCTGTATCTGCACATTGCAACGCTTGCGCTGGTAGCGGCCGCGCTGAACGGCGCACTGGAAAGCGCCGGAATGAACATGCTAGTGATTTACGCCATCAACGTGGGCTGGCCCGTGCAGCAGGCCACATGGTTGCTGTCTATGCTGTTGTTTGGCGCGATCGTTCTACAGTTGCCGATTGGCTGGCTCGCAGACCGCATTGACCGCCGTCGCCTGATCATTGTGTTGTCGGCGCTTTCAGCGGTTGGCGCGCTGATCTGGCCATTGGCACTCACTGAGCGCTGGCTTTCGTATGGGTTATTGTTTGTCTGGGGCGGTGTCTTTGTCGGGATTTATACGGTGGTGGTGACTCAGGTCGGTGAGCGTTTCAGCGGCACCGAACTGGTCGGGGTTTACAGCGCACTGTCGGTTGCATGGGGCATCGGCGCACTGTTGGGCCCGGTATTGGCCGGAATTTCTATGCATTTAGGTTTGCACGGTTTACCTCTGCTAACCGCCGCTTTGTGCGCTCTGTTCACGCTGTTTGCCGTCATGCACACGCCTACGCCTCATCAGAGTTGAACCCTCAGCGTTATGACGCCGTTGTCTGTCAATAAGCCATAACGTAAACCTCATCCACATTTTTGAATCGGAAAAACGCCAGTGATATCACCCTGGCTTCTACTGCAGGCTGCCAGCTTACTGATCTAGGCACATTCCTATTACGTGACAGGTATTATTTCGCTTGAGTTCGTTGACCCTTTCTCCCTGGTGTCCGTTGTGTGGTTCCCTGCGGGCGTGGCGGTCTTCATCTCGCAACGTTCTCGTTAGCCACTGCTGTTTGCGGTTCTGTTGAGCACGCGAATTTTTCTGGAGCTCCAGAGGCGACACGATTGGGTCTCCACGCTTGTGCACTCCTGCCTGTCATTGAGCACAGGCATTTGTATTGCCTGGCTGGTGCGCCGTTTCGCCCGGCGAAATGACCACTTGAACGCCATTGTGCTTTGGGTAATCGCCAGCGTGGTGGTGTGCGCTGTGGAAGCGGCACTGATCGGAACCTGGCTGTAGTTCGCCCGCGATGTGCCACTGCAACGTCTGCTGTGGGTGACCTGGATCGCCAACATTACCGGGGTGATCTTCTCCACGATTGCGATCATGAGACTGCTCCATGTTGATCTGAATGTCTGTCGCAGCGGGTGGCTGGCCAGGCTCACGGGAGTAATCGCGTTTGTCCTGATTTGCCTGAGTACCTGGTTTATCTTCGGCGTCAAATCCCACTGGTTGAAGTCCAGCATTACCGACTCGACCTGCTCCGCGATGAACTTGGGCTTGCGTGTATTCCGATCATCTGCTGCGTGGTGGTGGCGGTCACCTGGGCTGGGTGGGTCGCAACCCTGGCGCTACTGACCATGGCAACCCTGGTGATTCGTTACACCGACATCGGCCAAGGGCCGTTTTTCCTCAAGGGGCTTAACCCGGGAGAACCACTGCTGTTGGCCCAGTGTTATCTGTGCGCAACCGCCTTATTGATCGTTTTTCTGCGGGCGTTGGATAACTCGGCGCGCCGTTACGACCTCGACGGCGACCGAGCAGCGGGCGAAGGGTGCACCCCGAGTCAGGCGAGGTTTACTGGGGCGATAACCTCGGTGGGGTACTGGGCATCGACGCGCCGGTATTGTCCACCTTCAATGACGTGCTTGAACGAGTACACCCCAAAGACCAAGAGAAGCTTCGGCATCATTGGTCGACTCAACAGCGCAGGCAGGGCGGGCCTCTCTGACGTTCCGCATCACTGCCCAGGGCTCGGGTACCAGGGTCATCTGCGACATCACCCCAGGCCTGATTGCGAATTCGAGTGGCGAGGTGATCGTCGGCAACTGGAAAATTAGTCACTACAAATAATGATGCGCGACCTCGATTGGCAACGTTGACAACACGGGGACATTTCATGATTCAGATCGCATTGCTGTTGTTCGGCGCAGAGTTCGTCCGCTCCAAAGCCAGGGTGATTGGCTGCATCGGTTTGATGTGAGGCTTGATGGGCACATGTGTGCTGATCGACGGCATGGACCGGGGTATCGTATTTCCCAATGAATGCGTTCGGGATCCTGCTGTTGCTGGAAAGCCTTGTCACGCTTAGTGTCGCCTCAAGCGGAATCGGTGCGCAAAAGGCCGTGCTATTTTTCAAGGACGGCGTGTGTTTCTTCGTGTCCCTGTTGATTCTGGCCAACAAGACCTATAGCAACCTCTTGCTGGCGATTATTTTCGGTTTCTCCTATTTCATCTTTGGTTTGCTGATCATCACGTCGGCGTTTGTCGTCCGGTACCCTCATTGGTGCCTGTCAGTCGTCACCGGCAGTGCGAAGGTGATCTTCGCCCTGTTACTGTTCACGGCCTATCCCGTGGGTTACCAGTCAACCGTGTCGTTTTTCATCGGGTCATTGATCATCGTCAGCGGTATTAGTGCTCTGCGCGTGGCCAGGCGCGCCAGCTTACTGGTGCGTGGGACGTCCACTGCTCCTGTGTTCAACCTCACCAAAAAATCGTCCGTCAAACCGGAAATTGCTAAGATTTCTGCCAACTCGCCCACTCATGAACCC
>NZ_JBJGXV010000046.1:0-4660 GCF_045447295.1 Pseudomonas sp. O39 | reverse complement strand
CTAACGGCTGCCATTAGCTTATCTATCTATCGTCGCAAATTTTGCCGAATCACTATTTAGTACTTTATCTCAAAAAACTTCTCATCCAAGTGAGAATATTAATTTTAAGTCATTCCTGATTTTCAATACATCAATTGAGTCGCCACTGAAATTACCGCATGTTTAAAAATCATAAAGTGTTGGCGCCTTAGAACTGCACACTTCAAACATGGCAGTAAAACAAGGCAAATCTTATGGCGAAGGATGTTAATGGACTAGTTAACATTTTCCGACTCTGGATATACAATTTATAACTGCATTAATGATGCTATGGGATACGCAGCGCGCAAATCCAACAGTCCTCACTTTCGGCGGTCATCCAGCATTCGAAGCACGTGGACATGATTGGCCATTTAAACATCTCTATGCGTACCTATCTCTCGAGAATATTGCGTGCTGAACTGAACGAGCAGACATATACGGCTTTGACTGCCAGCGGCAGTATCGAATACTCCGAGGGCTTATGTATTGCGCAGCATTAAGCAATCGCCGAGCCAGGTCAAAAGACGATCAAGACAGGCGTCAACGGTCAGTGTACCCGTATCGAGCTCCAACGAGGCCTGCAACGGTGGCTCATACGGAGCCGAGACACCGGTAAACGCGGCCAATTCACCTCGTCGCGCCCGACCGTAATGCCCTTTCGGATCACGCTGCTCGCACACCGCCAGTGAAGCGTTGCACCAGACCTCGCGATAGTCCTCGCCCAAACGTTGGGCAAAGACTTCGCGCAGTTCGGCCAATGGCGCAATCATTGCCAGAATCACGAGCTGACCATTTTCCACCAGCAGAGCGGCGAGTTCGCTGGCGCGGCGAATGTTTTCCTGGCGATCCGCGTCACTGAATCCCAAATCCCGACTGAGCCCGATACGCAAGCTATCGCCATCAAGCACCACCGTTTGCCAACCACACCCGAACAACGTGGCGTGCAGCGCTTGAGCCAGCGTTGATTTGCCCGCCGCCGGCAAACCGGTCAGCAAAATGGCCGCACCGCGATGGCCATTGCGGACCTCGCGTTGTATACGGCTGATGCTGGCGCTCGGCGCCAGCACGTCATTGCACCGAGGCATTCGCCACCACTGGCAACGAAATATCCCCCGCCGCCCACGCCGACTCACGCTTGGCCAGTGCGTTCGCGATCGCCTGCACGTCCGTGGACTGCACTTGATCCGGCAGCGGGTCGAGCCCGGCACTGGCGAAAATCTGGCCGTAGGCATTGCGCAGATCGGCGTAAGAAAGATCACGACGCAGGTCGGCTTGCAGGTTGTTCAGCTCACCCTGAATCAACTCCAGTTCACCAATGCCTGCGGCCTGATGACGATTGCGCAACTGGCCAACGATTTGCCCGTCAATGTCGGACAACTGCTGGCTGGTCTTGAACTGGCGTAACGCCTCTTGATAGTTGGCGTTGGCCACATAAAGCTGCGCCAGCACTGCAATCGACATCGCCTCACGCCGTGCAGCGGCGACTTCTTCGCCTGCCTTGGCGACGTTGATCGCCGCCGGAGCGGAGATCACGTTGAACAGGTTCCAGGTGATTTTCACGCCGTAGTCGGCCCAGCCTTGCTCCACGAGGAACGAGTTGCTGTCGTAATGCCCGCCGGCCGAAAACTCCAGGCCTGGCAGCAAACGCAGCATGGCTTTGCGGGTTTCGGCGGCGCTGATGCGCGTCTGGTAATCCTGCTCGCGCAGTTCCGGACGGCTGGTCAAAGCCTCCTGTTCGAGCTTTGCCAGATCGACCTTGAGTTCGGGAACCTGATAACCATCATCAGTGGCCAACGTGAGATTTGTACCCAGCGGCAGATTGATCAGGGTGGCCAGTTCGGTTTTCGCCAGTGACAGCGCGCGGCGCTGCTCCTCCAATTGACGCGTGGCTTCGATGAGTGAGCGCTGATAACCCAAGGCCTGAACCGGTTCGCCGATACGTTGTTCGCTCATGCTCTGGCTGTTTTTTCGGGCAGTGTCGACCCGTACCATCAAGCTGTCGATCTGCTTGAGCAAACGTTCGGCGGCCATCGCTCGCCAGTACGCCGAGCGCACATCCTGGACGATGGTGTTGATCACCTTGCGCCGACGTTCCTGCACGATCAGGCGCTGGTCACCCTGTTGTTTGGCGCTGATATAGCTGACGCCGAAGTCGAGGACGTTCCAGACCATGGTCAGATCCGCCACTTCGCGGTCGCGATCCTGCGAGGTCGACGGTTCCAGCGACTGGGTGCCGGTGCGCACGCTCTGGCTACTGGAAGCACTGACGTTGTTACGCCCCACATACCCGGCATCCAGCGCCATGCGCGGCAGCATGTCGAAGCTGGCCAGGTCGAGCTGCCGCTTGGCCAGCGCTTCCTCCATGATCTTCAAGCGGCCTTCAAGGTTGTACTTCACTGCGCGGGCCATGGCCTGATGCAGCGTCAGGGGGCCGCGCAGCGGCTCCTGATCCTTGTACATGTTTTGCAGGTCGGTTCTGGCCCGCTGTTCACTGACGCTGCGCTCAATCGGTTCGCTGGTGACTGCGCACCCGCTGATCGCTAGCGCCAGCAGGCTGGCGCCGAACAACTTTTGACTCTTATTCATCCCTGGATCGCCCCTAGGTCCCGCTCAGTGTTAATGAGTTGTGTGTTATCAGGCCGACATTTCGCTGATGCCGGCCTGTTGCAAAGCGGACGCCAAGTTGTCGACCCGGTGCTGCTCGCTGTCTTTGAGTTGCTGCAATTGCTCAACCAGGGACGGGGCGCCAAACACGCCGCGCAGCCCTTGGGAAACATCGCCGGCCTTGATCGAATGGCTGCCGAAGGCATTCAGCGAATCACGCGCGGCGTCGCTGTTCTGATTGAACAGACTGGAGAGCGTACTGGTGCCGAACACCCCACCATCGCCGCCGCCAAAGCCAAGAAAACCATGCCCGGCGCCGTCACCCATGCTGTCACTGCTGGTGAACACCTGAGCAAGGAAACTCGGGCTCAGGGCACCTTGGTTCATGAATATGTCGCCCAAGGGACGGATGCCGTTGCCAATCAATCGTTGTTCGAACAACGGCGGAAAGGTCAGCGGTGGGCCGAGGTCGCCCGTCGGAGCGATGAACACGATCGGTTGTAGTATTGTGTGAGGCGCAGCGGGGAACGACACCGGATCACTGCTGCGGAACTGCGGATTCGGCGTAACCACGAAGGTCGGCGTAGCGGCCGTGTTCACCACGTAATTGTCGGACTGGCTCACGCCGCTGCCACTATTGCCCGCCAGGTCACTGACGCCGCCCCGGTTGACGGTGATTGCGTTACTGGCGCTGCTGACATTGGCGCTTGGTGTCAGGGTCGCGGTCCAGGTCGTGCCGCCGTCACTGCTGCTCAGGTTGGACAAGGTGCCATTGGCGGCACTGATGTCAGAGAGATCAAAACCGCTGACCACCTCATTGAAGGTGATCGTCACCTGCGAGGTCTGGCCAACACCCAAGTTCGGATTGGCGACCACCACGGTTGCGGACGGCCGTTCACTGTCCAGGGCATAGTTGTTCGACACCGCCACGGTGCTTCCGACGTTGCCCGCCAGATCCGTGACGTTGCTCGTGTCGAGCGCGATGAAATTGCTCGGATCGGTCACATTGACGTTTGGTTTCAACGTGGCGGTCCATGTAATGCCGCCATCGTTGCTGATCAGGTTGGATAAGCTGCCATTCGCGACAGTAATGTCAGAAAGGTCAAAGCCGCTGACCGCCTCATTGAAGGTGATTGTTACCTGCGAAGTCCCGCCAATACCCAGGTTCGGATTGGCAACTACCAAGGTTGCGGTCGGCCGTTCACTGTCCTGGGCGAAGTTATTCGACACTGCCACTGTACTGCCAGCATTGCCCGCCAGATCGGTGACGTTGCTCGTGTCGAGCGAGATGAAATTGCTCGGAGCGCTCACATTGCCGGTTGGTGTGAACGTAGCGATCCAGATGATGCCGCCATCGCTACTGCTAAGGTTTGACAGCGTTCCGTTGGCGACGCTGATGTCCGAGAGGTCAAAGCCGCTCACCGCTTCACTGAAGGTGATCGTCACGGTGGTGGTTTCGCCGATGCCTAGGCGATTGTCAGCCACCACGATCGTGGCGGTGGGCAGTGCGGTGTCGATCGCGAAATTATTCGATTCCGTGGTGCCCACGCCGCTGTTGCCCGATGCATTGACCACACCGCTGTTGTCGAGGGTGATGACGTTGGTCGTGTCAGTGATATTGCCGGTAGGTGTGAACGTCGCCGTCCAGGTAATGCCGCCGTCAATGCTAATGACGTTGCTCAGGGCGCCATTGACGATGGTCAGGTCAGCGTTACTGAAGTCTGCGACAGCCTCGCTGAAGGTAATGGTCACCGTCGAGGTTTCCCCGGCCTTGAGCGCGGTGTCTGCGACAACAATGGTTGCGGTCGGCACTTCGGTATGCACTGCGTAATTGCCCGAGTTGGTGGAGCCAGTGCCAGCATTACCGGCCAGATCGCTGATGCCGGTGTTGTTCAGGCCTATAACGTTGCTCGTATCGTTGACCCTGAGCGTGGGCGTGTACGTCGCCGTCCAGGTGATGCCGCCATCGCTGCTGCTCACGGCGGTCAACGTGCCATTGGGAATGTTCAGATCGGCGTTGGTGAAGCCTGTCACC
>NZ_JBJGXV010000045.1:0-6483 GCF_045447295.1 Pseudomonas sp. O39 | reverse complement strand
CGAAATGCACAAAGACACCATGGGTAAGGACACGATGAAAAAAGACACCATGGGCAAAGACACGATGAAGAAAGATTCCATGTCCAATGACGGCATGAAAAAAGACGACATGAAAAAGAATGACATGTCTCAGTAAAGCGGTGCATTACAGGAAAATTGTACTGCGTCTGGAAAACCCGCCTCGACGGGTTTTCTCGATGGCGCTTACAGGCGCGATAGCATCAAGACGCAACCTGCAAGGTTCTACTCTACTTTGCAACGTGTTTGTAAGTCCAAACTTTGGGCGCCTGATGCAGTGAGCTTAATATTGACTCGACTGAGGGTTTTAATGAGGTGAAGACCATTGAAACCAACCAAGAAAAAACCTCAAAACATAAGACTCAGGGAATTCGCTCAAGCATTCTGCAGCAGAAACACCAAGCAAAAGCGCGTACCTGTTCCAGTGCTCTCAACGGTTACCCGACCGCCATGCAATTGCATAATTGAGCGGACGATTGCTAACCCCAAGCCACCAGAGTCGTCCGGCTGATTGCGTGAGGGGTCACACCGGTAGAAGCGTTCAAACAGTCGAGGTAGATGCTCCGCTGAAATCGGCTGGCCTTGATTGTGCACAGTGACTTCAATCCTGTCCTCCCACACCACACTGCTAATGGTCACGGCCGCAGCGGGAGCCCCATAACGCAGCGCGTTGGCGAGCAGGTTAGCCAATGCTCTACGGATCAAAGCCGGATCAGCCCGTAACTGATCATGGGCGTGATTGATTAGCGTGACATCACGTTCTTGTGCCACGCCTTCAAAATACTCACACAGTTGCTCAACTAGATCGTATAGGTCGATGAGCTCGTGATTTACGGATGCGTGCGACTGCTCGGTACGCGCAAGAAACAGCATACTGTCGATCATTCGCGCCAGACGTTCATATTCTTCCTGATTGGAAACCAGCAGGTTCTGATAGTCCTCGATTGAACGACTGTGCCTCAGGCTTTGCTGGGTGTGCCCCATCAGATTGCTGAGCGGGGTACGCATCTCATGGGCGAGGTCTTCCGAGAATCGAGAGAGCTGGGCGAACCCATCTTCAAGGCGTGCAGGCATTTGATTAAGCGCATGGCTGAGCGCCTGCAGTTCACTTAGTTCGTTGAACTCATCCAGCCGCAGATGCAGATGCTGTACATCAATGCCGGCCGCGCGCTGCACCAGCATGCGCACAGGTTGTAAGCCCCGTCGACTGACCCACCAACCGAGCACAAAGGCCAAGAGTGCGCCGACTGACATGGCGAGCCAGAGTTTGAGTCGGTAAACCCCCAGCATTTGCTCGCGCTCACTTAACAGCTTGCCAGCGATAAGGGTCAAGCCGCGTCCGCCCTGCATGACATCCTTCCAGGCAAGTCGCACTGCCTGCGAAGCATGACCGTCACCGAGCCGCGCCTGAGCTGCAGCAGGTAACTTGGGCACGCTCATGCTTACGGGGTTGATTTCGATGAGCACCTTGCCAATGTCATCGACAATCCATAGCAGATTGTCGCGATTGCCCAGCATATTTTCGTAGAGCTTGGGCCGATTTCTGAGTTGCTCGACGCTGACACTATCGTTGATCAACGCCTGCATGCGCTCCAGGCGCCCGAGCAGGGCCTGGTCATCGCGCCACGCGACTTCTCGCTGTAACGACTGATAAAGATAAAAACCAATGGAGCCCAGCAGCAACGCGCTGACTAACGCGAACATGACCGCCAGGCGAAAGCTCAGGGCGCGCGGAAACAGTTTCAGGATTGCACCTCAAGCATGTAGCCGATGCCACGCACTGTCTGTATCAACTTGAGCGGGTAAGGATCGTCAACCTTGGCGCGCAGTCGCCGGATGGCGACGTCGACCACATTGGTATCACTGTCAAAGTTCATCTGCCAGATCTGCGAAGCAATCAACGAGCGCGATAGCACCTCTCCTTCACGGCTGACCAGCAGGTGCAACAGGGCAAACTCCTTGTTGGTCAGGGTCAGGCGTTCACCCTGGCGCGTGACCTTGCGTCGCAACAGATCCAGGCTGAGGTCTGCAACCAGAAACTGCTCGACCTCACGGGGCGGGCCCCTGCGCAGCAGCGTACGTACGCGTGCCAACAACTCGGCATAGGAAAAGGGTTTGACCAGGTAATCATCGGCCCCTAACTCGAGCCCTTTTACCCGATCCTCCACAGAGTCTCTGGCGGTAAGAAAAAGCACCGGGGTTTGCCACTTGCGCCGAATAATCTGCAGCAATTGCCAGCCGTCCAGGCCCGGCAGCATGACGTCAAGAATGATCAAATCGAACTCACTTTCCTGCGCCAGATACTGGCCCTCCAGGCCATCCAAGGCGACCTCAACCACGTAGCCCGATTCAGTCAGGGCTTTATGGAGGTAATCCGCTGTTTTCGCTTCATCTTCAACGACCAGGATACGCATCTTTTCCTCCAGAACTGGGGCATAGGCTAGCGCGCCTGACCGTTTTGGCACATTACATCTTGGTAATCAGGAGGCAATCATTCTGACGGAGTGCACGAGTCATCATGCTTGGCGATGACTCAGCCAGACAAAACAAAGGAAAAAAGCATGCGTATAAGCCTGTCAACTTCATTGCTCAGCTCACTTGCAATGAGCTCTGCGCTCGCTATTGCAGCCCCGGATCAAGTTGTGCAGCGCAACGACGTGTCACTGGCAATAGCCAATGATTTGCTAAATACCGCACTGGCAGCGTGTCATGCCGACGGCCGCACAAGTGTTGCTGCAATTGTCGACCGAGGAGGAAATTTAGTCGCCCTGCAACGTGACGATAACGTTGGCCCACACAACACTTTAGCCGCCCAACGCAAAGCCTATACCGCCCTATCGACCAAGACGCCAACACGACTCTTGGCAGAGCGTGCTCGCAGTACACCCGATGCTGAAAACCTCAACACCCTGAGTGAGCTATTGCTGCTGGGCGGCGGAGTGCCTTTGCTGTTTGAAGGGCAAGTCATTGGCGCTATCGGAGTGGCCGGTGCCGGCGGTGCAGCAAACGATGAAGGTTGCGCACTGGCCGCTATCAACAAAATTTTACCTACCGTCAAAAACTAAGGACATCATCATGACTGGATTAAAAACGTTTTTCGCTGGCGTTGTATTGAGTGTCGTATCTTCGCTGGCGTTAGCGGCAGGAAACCCGCTCAGCGTGCATGTACTCAACTTACAAGATGGTCTGCCCTCCACTGGCGTCAATGTCACGCTGGAAAAACAGGACGGCAAGAGCTGGAACCTGCTCAACAGCGCAGCGACAAACGAGCAAGGTCGTATTCCCGGGCTGTACCCCGACGGCCAGGCCCTGGAGAAAGGCACCTACCGTGTCACCTTCAAAACCGGTGAGTGGTTCAAAGCTCACAACGTATCAAGTTTCTTTCCGGAGGTACCGGTCATTTTTGAGGTAGACGGTACCCTTGCGCACTACCACATCCCACTGCTGCTAAGCCCCTACGGTTTCTCTACCTACAGAGGGAATTGAGCGTCTACCAGACAAACAGGCAAAACCGCCCTTCATCGAATGGGCGGCATTTCTGCTTGATTATCTGGCATCGACATCTTGTCCGTGACCTGCATCGCACCGTTGGGCTCATTCACGTCGTAAGTGATGATTTCAGCCCTTCGGCGCAAACCTTAATGAGCTTAGCCCACTCCATCGCGCCCGCTTTGAGAACAACCGGTGGGGCGCACACCGAAGACGTGAGCGCCCTCGCATAGCTTGCCGCCACCAACCTTGATATCGAAAGCATAGGGCGATCCGCTCACGAAAGCAGGCATGACCGTCCGTACCACAGCAAAAAAATAGTACCCATTGTCAGTCTCTTTCTTTCAGCATATCTTGTACAAAACTTATACAAGGTCATGGTTGATGTACAAGAAAATGAATTGGCCGCTGACGCTGTACTTTGATGGTGAATGCCCTCTTTGTGCGCGCGAAATCAGGCTCCTGCGCGGACACGCAGCGGAAGATCGACTGCTTTTTGTGGACATCAGCAGCGGTGCATTTGACGCCAAGGCACTCGGGTTTACGTTCGAGCAAATGCAGTCCTCGCTGCACGCCCGTTTTGCTGATGGGCGCTGGGTAACCGGGCTGGACGCCACCCTTTGGAGCTGGCGCGCCGCCGGTTTGGGTTTTTGGGCAACTCCACTGACGTGGAGTGCATTGCGCCCGCTGCTTGAATTCGGTTATCGCCTTTTCTGCCGCTTACGTCCCCATTTGGCGTGGTTACCTCACCCAGAGAGTGGCCGCCGCTGTGTCGATAACCGTTGTGCGGTGCCGGCGTCCAAACCCGTATCAGACGAGCAGTCCACTTTGAAAACAAAGCAGACCTAGAAAGCTTCACTTCGTCATGGCACCGACGAAGAACCTGGGTCATGGCTGATCTGGCGACCCCTTAGTCATCTTCCTCAGATCGCACGCAGCAAAATACTCCCCTACTGCCAAGGATTGCCGCCACATAAAGCGCAGCATGGCTGCGAGGAATCAAGATGAACGCATCAACCCCATCATTAGCCGAACATTACCGTGAAATTCTCGTCGGCGTAGGCGAGAACCCTGAGCGTGAAGGACTGCTGGACACCTCTAAGCGCGCAGCCAAGGCGATGCAGTATCTGTGCAATGGCTACACAATGAGCCTGGAGGAAGTGATCAATGGCGCATTGTTCGAATCGCAAAACGATGAAATGGTCATAGTGCGAGACATCGAGCTGTATTCATTATGTGAGCATCACATGCTGCCCTTCATCGGAAAGGCTCATGTAGCGTACATCCCCACAGGATGGGTACTGGGCCTGTCGAAGGTCGCCCGAGTGGTGGATATGTTCGCCCGCCGCTTACAGATCCAGGAAAACCTTACGAAACAAATTGCCGACGCCATTCAGCACATTACCGATGCTGCAGGCGTTGCGGTGGTCATTGAGGCTAAGCACATGTGCATGATGATGCGGGGAGTGGAGAAACAAAATTCGGTGATGACCTCATCCGTGATGCTGGGCGCCTTTCGCGAGTCCTCCGCGACACGTCACGAGTTCCTGCAACTGATAGGGCGACTGGGTTAATACCAAGAAATATCGACCAAACCGCAGGAGAGCCTAGATGAACAGCCCCTTGACTATGAACTCCCTTAGTGAGGGCTATCGTGCCCTCGTAATAGGCGCCAGTGGGGCGCTCGGCTGGGAGTTTTGTGAGTTGCTCAATCAGGATCCACGGTGTGCGTATGTTCGTGAGTTGGGGCGCAACAGTGTTCCCTGCCTCGACTTGGAGGATGCAGACAGTATCGCTAAAGCTGCAGCCGAATTGACTGAAGAAGCACCGTATCAGTTGATCGTGCATGCCGCAGGACTGCTTCATCGCGACGAAATTAAGCCTGAAAAAAGTTACTCCCCGATTGAAGCAGACGCGTTGCAGTCGGCATTTCAAATCAACACGTTTGGGCCTGCTCTGGTTTTGCGTCACTTCCTGCCGTTGCTGGACGCTCATGGCGCAATGGCGATGGTCTCTGCCAAGGTAGGCAGCATCGGCGATAGCCCACCTATGCGTACATAGAGCTCCAGCAAGCTACAAGTTTCATCTCTGCTTCACTGGAGCATGGAACCCAGGCATACCGTGATAGGCTTCCACGTAACTAGAATGGCCCCGTCCAGGGTATCCACGCTCGAAGGGACTTGTTCAAATCAGGAACGTGTTTATGTCACTCAAAAATGCCTTCGCTGCCGTGCTTAAAGCGATTCGCGCTGGTAAAGGACTGACTCAGCGGAACCTGGCAGAAGTCAGCAGTCGGACATACGTCTCGAAACTAGAGCGCGGTCAATCAAGTCCGACGTTAGAGATGATCACCGCGCTAAGTGGCCAGCTCAATGTGAATCCTCTAACCCTAGTAGCCATTACTCTTTGCGCCGAATCGGGGCAGCCGGTTAACGCTTTGCTGCGCCAGACTCAAGAAGAACTGGCGGGTCTAGCCCATAACGGAATTCTGAAAAATTTGACGATTTCGTCGGGCGATGAGTTGCTAGTGGCAAGCGCTTCTACTAGACCCTCAAGCAATCGCTCAGCGACGAATGCCCTGCAAGTAGAATTCTGCTTCGCGGAATAGGCGATCACCCATTCAGCAACATTGGTAAAATGCTGGCCACGTCGAGCAGGAGCTTGTGCTTCTCAGAGAGCGCCCATGACCCTGCCGCTGTTAGACCTTGCTCTCAGGCGCGTGTCACGGCAGCACTAAATAAATGGTAGAACCCAAAAACAATCTCTCTGGTAGCGTGACCAATCAATTTCACAAGACTCAACATTTGGGAGTCGTTTTGAAGAAAAGTCAGCTCCCAGTTAAAGCCTGCCTTACCTGCGGACTTCCATTCACATGGAGGAAGAAATGGGCACGCTGCTGGGATCAAGTGCGTTACTGCTCGGAGCGCTGCAGGCGCAACAAAAACTGACCAAAAAAAGGGCCCTCTCGGGCCCTTT
>NZ_JBJGXV010000044.1:0-6805 GCF_045447295.1 Pseudomonas sp. O39 | reverse complement strand
CTACTGGTGGCGCTGCTGGAAAGGTAGATGATCTTGCCTCTACTGCGACACCTGTTCGTCCCACACCCCAAAAATCTGAAATTGATGTCGGCGCTGATCTTGGTGCTGGAGCTCGCCCACAAGTCAGTTATAAAAATGGACAAGAAGTTCCTTACGGCACTTCGGGCAGTGTTCGTCCAGACTGGTGTGTAGGTAACGTATGCAGTGTTGAAGTGAAAAACTACAACATCGCAAAAAATCAAAGCGGATTGATTAGTAATGTTTCCAAGCAAGCCCTCCAGCGAGCTGAAAATTTACCGCAAGGAATGCAGCAGCAAGTCGTTATTGATATTCGAGGGCAAGCTGTTACACCTGTGCAGCGTGCGCAAATCGTTCGTGGAATAGTTGATAAGTCAAATGGGGCAATATCTCCCTCATCCATCAGGTTTAAAGCAGAATGAAAAATGTAGGTGTTCTTGCCGCAATGACAATATCTGTCTTAGGCCCAGCCTCTGACGTTGACTGTTTTTTTAAGTCTGTTGTGTTTTTTCTTGAGGGCGGCAAAAGAGGAAGCAAGTATCCCTTGGTTACAGAGAAGCTTTATTGCCGCTCTTTAAGTAAAAACGAACTGGCTGAGTTAAAGATAGATTTAGAGAGTGTAAGGGCTGAGTTTAATAGCATTCCTGCGGATAGCTTTGATATAAGCGCTTTCGAGGTGGACAAGGAAAATACTCGTTTGCTTTTGAGTGGTAATACTCTGGCTGACATCTTTGCTCGCTTCTTCAAAATTATTTTTGATGCTGTCGAATGTTCAGATGTTTTTTATAAAGAGTTTAATGAGTACGTCCCTTTAAGAATCGGTTTTACCGACGCGCCTGACTATATTTTTGATGTGAATCGTTCCGAAGACTTGTATAACTCTCTTGCTTCTGACGAGTTACCGTTCTGGCGTCGCTGATCTGTAGGAATTCTATTTTTTATTTAGCACCGGCTTAACGCCGGTGTTTTTGCATCCGATTTGCAGCCCTTTTGCTATCTATTTGCTCCCCTTTTGCTCCCAGGTTGCAACCTTTCTGCACTCAAGCTGCATCCCTTTTGCACCCACCCTGACGACCTACGGTCTAGCTGCTCAATACGCCCTTTTTGAGCATGATTTTTCGCTCCTTAACAGGAGCAAAATCTCAATACACATCACGCACCTCTCGCGAGGTAGGTATTTTCCATATATATCAATTAGTTATCCGGTTTTTGTCTTCTGGGTGCTGCTATACATTTTTAATACAAAACGAGTGTTTCACCCAGCAAACACTGACGTGAGTTGTATAGCATTTGTTATACACAGCAGCAGCCCCAAAGAACTGGTCCTTTTTTCAAGGTTGGCCCGTTTTATTGGCCCGGCAAGCTGTCTCTTTTAGTCGCAGCTTGTGTCCAGCGCTTGGCGTCGTGCATGTGCAATACGCTACTGATCACTGTCTCCAGGGCTTCGCGCTCTTTGTCATCCAGCTTGGAAATGGCCTCAAACTGAAGTTTCAGGCGGTCATCCGGCCCACGTTCTCCCTCATCAAATAGCAGCATATCGGCGCTGACACTCAGAGCCAGAACGGTCCTTCGAAAGACTTCGATGGTCGGTTGTGTTGTGCCTGCTTCATAGCGCCGTAGCTGCGAAATATGCACACCAATGGTGTCAGCCATCTGTTGCTGTGTCAGTCCGCGCTCTTTGCGCAGGGCCGCCAAGCGTTGCGGGAAGCTCATGGGCAGAACCAGCGTTGGGAAATGGACCATGAGTCTATGCCTCGTTTTTTTGTCGCTTGACGTGAGATAGCATATTAGGATTAATTAAATATAGCTAATATGATTGTTGACGCATTTTAGGAGAAAACTCGATGGCCCGCATCCCCGAAGCCGAACTGGAACGCCTCAAGCGCGAGGTGTCACTGGTCCGGCTGATCCAGTCGCAGGGCCATGAACTGAGAAAGCGCGGCAAGGACTGGGTGATGTGCTGTGTGTTTCATGACGAAAGCACGCCCAGCCTGTCGGTCTCCGAGGAGAAAAATCTCTATCACTGCTTTGGCTGCGGGGCTGCTGGTTCGGTGATCGATTGGGTGATGAAAACTCAAGGCGTGTCGTTGCCACACGCAGTCCAACTGCTGCGTAACGACGCGCCGCTGGAGAACACGGAAAAAGTCGGTGTGACACGCAGCCACGCTCGACACCTCCCTTCTTTAGCTGCGGGCTCTTCTGATCTTGAAGCCGCGGCGCTGCTGCGCTCGGTGGCCGAGTTCTACCACGCCAATTTCAAACAATCCCCCGAAGCACTGGCCTATTTGGAATCTCGCGGCCTGAACCATTCCGAGTTGATCGAGCATTTTCAACTCGGTTATGCCAATAAAACCCTGACGTATCGCTTGCCCGCCGGGCATACCCAGGCCGGTCGGCAGGTGCGGCAGCACCTGCAAGATTTAGGTGTTTTGCGTTCTACCGGACACGAACATTTGAACGGTTGTCTGGTCGTGCCGGTGCTGGGTCTGGAGGACGGCGCGCAGCCGGAGCAGGCAGGGCGAGTGATGCAGCTTTACGGACGGCGGATGCAGCCGAACAATAAAATTCCTGCCAACCAGTCCCGGCATATGTACCTGGCTACGCCGTTGCGCGGTGTCTGGAACGAAGCGGCGTTGCTGGCCAGTCTGGAAATTATTCTCTGTGAATCGCTGATCGACGCCATGACGTTTTGGTGTGCGGGTTTTCGTAACGTCATCAGCGCTTACGGCGTGAACGGGTTTTCCCAAGATCATTGGCAGGCCTTGAAACACCACGGCACCCAGCGGGTCATCATTGCTTTTGACCGCGATTCGGCAGGAGACGCAGCAGCCGAAAAACTGGCCGAAGAATTACGCTCTGCCGGCATCGAAGTCTTCCGTCTGTTGTTTCCGCAAGGCATGGACGCCAACGCTTTCGCCTTGCAGGTGGAAAACCCGAACCAAGCGCTTGGCGAGTTGTTGCAACAGGCATTGTGGCAGGGCAAAGGCACGCCGGTTTCGGTCGAGCCAGACCCCTCTTTTTCTTTAGCCGCTGCGCCGCAGGCAACCGCCGAGTTACCACCGGTGCCTGGACTTTCCGATTCGGAAACTTTGCCTCTTGGTGGTCCAGTTTCCGATTCGGAAACTTTTAGTGAAAACGCCCAGGGTGATCTGTTGTTGGCCGTGGCCGACCGCCGATGGCGGGTGCGCGGCTGGAAAAAGAACCTCGGCCCGGAACAAATGCGGGTCAATGTGCAGGTGCGCCGCGAGGTCGCCGAAGAGCACGCAATGGGCCGCGAAGCGGCCTATTACGTGGACAGTTTTGATTTGTATGCAGCTAAGGCCCGGTACAGCTATTTGAAACAGGCGAGTATCGAGATGGGCGTGCCGGAAGAAATCATCAAGCGCGACCTGGGCAAACTGTTGCTCAAGCTGGAAGGTTTGCAGGAGGCCTCAATTCAGGCAGCACTGGCCCCGAAAAATCCCACGCCGACGCTGAGCGCGGAAGATGAACTAGCCGCGTTGAACCTGCTGCGTGCGCCGAACCTGATCGAGCGCATCGAAGCCGATTTGACCCGGTGCGGTGTCGTTGGTGAATCCTACAACCTGCTGGCCGGGTACTTGGCGGCGGTTTCCCGAAAGCTGGATCAGCCGTTGGCTGTCTTAATTCAGTCATCGAGCGCAGCCGGTAAATCAAGCCTGATGGACGCTGTTCTAAACCTGATGCCGGAAGAAGAACGTATCCAATACAGCGCCATGACCGGCCAGAGTCTTTTCTACCTCGGCGAAACGGACCTGCAACACAAGATCCTCGCCATCGCCGAAGAAGAGGGCGTTCGCCAAGCAGCTTACGCCCTGAAACTGCTGCAATCGGACGGCGAATTGACCATTGCCAGCACCGGCAAGGACGAAGCTACTGGCAACTTGATCACCAAGCAATACACCGTCAAAGGCCCGGTAATGCTGATGCTCACCACCACGGCCATCGACGTGGACGAGGAACTGCTCAACCGGTGTTTGGTGCTGACCATCAACGAAAGTCGCGAGCAAACCGAAGCCATTCATGCGGCCCAACGTAGAAAACAAACCCTCGACGGCTTGTTGGCCGACGCCGAAAAACAGGCCATTACTCGCCTGCATCAAAACGCCCAGCGGTTGATTAAAACCGTGGCGGTGGTCAATCCGTTCGCCGATCAATTGACCTTTCTTTCGGACAAAACCCGGACCCGGCGTGACCACATGAAATACCTGACGCTGATTCGCTGCATTGCCTTGCTGCATCAGCATCAACGCCCGATCAAACACGTCGAGCATCGCGGCAAATCCTTGGCGTACATTGAGGTCACGAAGGGCGACATCGTGCTGGCCAACCGGCTGGCCCACGACATCCTCGGGCGCACCCTGGACGAACTGCCGCCGCAAACGCGGCGTTTGCTGGAGCTGTTGCAAGGCTGGGTCGAGGCCCGAAGTCAGGCGCAGGGCCTCAAAGAAAATGAGTTTCGGTTCGGTCGCAAGGACGTGCGCGAGGCCACTGGCTGGGGTGATACCCAGTTAAAAATCCATTTGGGCCGACTGACCGAGCTGGAATACCTGCTGTTGCACCGCAAGGGACTGGCCCATGAATACACCCTCACGTATGACGGTAAAAGTGGCAACCAACCGCACCTGATGGGCTTGATCGATGCCGACCAACTCGACAACACATCCGTCCGGTCGGGGGAATTAGAAGAGCGGTCGGACTCAGGTCGGGCCATGGTCGGCAGTCAGTCGGGCACCTCAAAACCTGAGCAAAGCCACGCCGTTTCTGGCCTTGGAGCCGAAGCGGTCGGTCTGAACGAGAAACCACCGTTCCAGCCGTTATTAAAAAACCACTCCGCGTTGTCTAGCGCCGTCTAAGTCGAGGTGGTTATGCCGAAAAAAGGCGAGAGCAAAAAACTGCGTGTTTCGGAACAAATCATTGGCCCGCTGGGCGATCCCGGCAGCCTGTACTTTCAGATGAAACAGTTCCTGCAATATCAGCGTGAGCGCAGCTATTCCGAGCGCACCGTGGGCAACCGTGAAAGCCTGTTGATTGCGTTTATCCGCTGGTGTGACGAACGAGGTCTGACCCGGCCACAAGAAATCACTCGACCGATTTTAGAGCGTTACCAGCGTCATCTTTTTTTGTATCGAAAAGCCGACGGCGAAGCATTGTCAGCTCGTAGTCAGACGGTGCGTATCACGCCGATTCGGGTGTGGTTCAAGTGGCTGACCAAAACCAACCGAATCCTGTACAACCCGGCTTCCGACCTCGATCTACCGAGGATGGAACAGCGTTTGCCGAAACATATCCTCAGCAGCGACGAAGCCGAACGCATCCTCAACGTGCCGGACACCCAAACCCCGACCGGCATCCGCGACCGGGCCATGCTGGAAACCCTTTACAGCACTGGCATGCGCCGCATGGAGTTGATCGGCCTGAGCTGGAGCGCCATCGATTACGAGCGCGGCACGGTGATGATTCGCCAGGGAAAGGGCAAAAAAGACCGGATGATTCCCATCGGTGAACGGGCCTTGGCCTGGATCACCAAATACCGCGACGACGTGCGGCCCCATTTTGTCTTGGGTCAGGACGATGGCACGTTGTTTTTGACCCAGCAGGGCGAAGGATTCAGCCCCAATCGGCTGACGCAACTGGTGCGCGAACACATCGAAAAAGCCAACATCGGCAAACGTGGCAGTTGCCATTTGTTCCGCCACACCATGGCCACGCTGATGCTGGAGAACGGCGCCGATATTCGTTTCATCCAGGCCATGCTTGGTCATGTCAGCCTGAACACCACACAGATTTACACCCAGGTTAGTATCCGGGCGCTCAAGGAGATTCACACCGCCACCCATCCGGCACGGTTGCAACGGCAACATTCGGCCAGTGAAACCACGGCTGAAACCCTGCCAGATGATCCCGTCGAAGCCCTGTTGACGGCCTTGGACGCCGAAGCGGATGAAGAGAGTGATCAGGCCTGACAAGTTGCCTGCAAAGGCCTGACAAACACCCTACAAGTCCCCTTCAAATGCCCGTCGGCCTGACAAATCCCCTGCAAACTCCCCACAAAGTCCCTACCAATACCTGACACCCCCGCAGGCCGCGAAGCGGCCTCAATCAACGGCGAAAAATACAGGCACGCTATGGATGTATACATCCGTTGCCAAAGGGAAGCCCTTTGAAACCCGGAAGCCGCCTCTACGAGTCGATAAACCTGAGTCATCTTTTGGACCGGAAATGTTTTGTGGCCACCGCCTGCACGCAGTCGGTGGCCACAAACCCTGATCAGGGCTGCGCCCCGATACCCCGTTGGATTAGCGTCTTTCAGAAATTCGAGTTTTCTTGATTAGTGCAAATTAGTGCAAGTCAGCGCAAGCCAGTGCCATTTAGTGCCATTTAGTGCAAATCAATGCAAATGTCCTTCGGACATGGAACCAGCACGCTTTTGGTGAGGCACGTTACCGACTGTTTACAAATGAGCTGCGCCATTCGTAACCAATCGACCGTACCAAAGGGGAAACCCCTTTGAACCCCGAAGCCTAACGCGCTGCGCTTGTTGGCCCCTGGCCGTCCGCTGGCTTCGCCACCGAACGACCAGGGGCTTTTTGTCGTCGGTTGGTTTGGTCGTCCAGGGTGTGCTGTGACGGGCTCAAAACCCGCGTCGGGGTGGTTTTGTTCAGCGAGCGGGAATCAGCTGGGCTAACCGGCGCGCAGGCCGCGTCTCGTCTAGCGTTGCGCGTCTAGACAACGAAATTCGCGTCGGGTGATACTGTTGGTGCAAAAG
>NZ_JBJGXV010000043.1:0-9038 GCF_045447295.1 Pseudomonas sp. O39 | reverse complement strand
ATCGATGACGTTATGGTAGCTTTGCCGTCGTGTTCGACGAATTTGGCGCCGGGATAATAGCGAAGCCCCGGCGCTGAATTTATCCATAACGTCCATTATGCGAGGCCGCTTTGCTATCAAGACCCTTGCCGGCGACATCATCATGGTTGAGTTTTGCTATCAAATTTCTGATGGTTTGATATCATTCTCCTGACCTGGTGCGTGACATCGAGCATCATTTTGATAGCAAATATGCCTGAGGCACCAATATGCTTGTTACCATTCGCGACTTTCCTGATGTCTTGGCCACCCGACTTAAGTTGCTCAATCGCACGACTGTTGCCAGCAAAGCAGTGCTGATTGCCTGCGAATCTTTTATTCCGTTGAGGCAACAGGTGAGGGAGCTTGAGGAGCAAATTAAGGCGTTGGAACTGAAAAACTCTGTCCTGTCTCAGACCCTGTCTAGGGCTCGTGATGCTGCGTTGGTTCTGGTTGAGAAGACCTCTCAGTCTGAACTTATTGACTGCTAACCTCGACCTGCCCGAAGGGCATTAGGCGCCTCGCAGATCCTCGTTGGTTCGTTGCACTTGGCGCGCCGATACCCCGCAACGCGGGCCGGTCTATCGCCCAAAGAAAAACCCCAGCGTTCCTGAGAGCCCTGGGGTTTTTTGTCGCGTTCAAATTGCCTGTAGTCGAGTTGGTGTCACTTCGCGCCCTGATTACCCAAGGCATTGCCCCGGGTTTTGTGCGAAGCCTGCGCGGTCCCGTGACGTGCAGCGCTATCATCGGACAGGTCCCGGCAGGTCCGATCTAGTCGTCTGAACCTAAGCAACTTTTGAGGTTTTGAAGGGAGTGCCATAAAGGGTGTTTCTGGTCGCTTCCAATCAGCAATTCAATCTGTGCAGTGATCGCTAATAGCCTATCGTGCGTGCCGGAAAGACCCGCGTTTTGTCCTTCCATCAACTCCGGCAAATACGCCCAGACATCCCCATTGAGAAACTCGATCCCAGCACCGTCTTCGCTGACCTGGATAGTTGCCAGCCCTTGTGGTGATAGGCCTAGCAGGTCAATGCAAATCGCCGGTTTAAAACACAGTTCTGCACCCGTTAAAAGCTGGACAACAATGAGATCCGCGCTCAGGTCATAACGCGCAGTAGCTGCGATTTTTCCTCGATCAGGCATTGCTAGATCTCTTGGGAGGGTTGGATTTTTATGCTGATTTTTCGCGTCCGCGAAAATGCTCACATGAGGGCAGGCCGGAACGGCCTGGGTGGGGGTGCTGTTACACCCCCACTTTACCGCGGTTTCCCGCGATCCTTAGTCCCCCAACACACCTAATCTTTTGCTGCCTTCATTGCGTTCACCCTTCATGTACTCTTCCATTTCCAGGCCTTGGAGAATCGAGCCGATCACATTGAGGGCTATAGGTTTGTGGGTTTCGTTCAGGCTTCCGAATCGTCGGAGTAGGCCCAACATCTGTATCTCCAACCCACGTTCCTCATCGCTTAGCAAGATCTCATCGGTCGTGCATTTGAAGTACTTTGCAAGCGCTATCACTTTGTCAGGAGGCGGTAGGTTTTTACCCTTTTCCCAACTGGCAACTGTGTTTTCTGCTACTCCGACCGCCTCAGCCACAATTTTCTGCGACACCTTTTTGAGCGCCCGCTTGTTTCTGATGTTCTCTCCGATGTTCATCGCCGCTTCATCTGAATGCTCATGAGTCATTGACTATACCTCCTGTGTTTTTGTACAGCTAACACACATCGATGGTTAAGCTGCTACGTATCTCTTGCAAATAGCCTAACACATGACGTAGTCTTACCTGCGTCGTGTATTGGCTTGACAAGGATTTCGGATGTTCATCGATTGGCTCACAATTTCGCAGGAGCATGACCACGATCTTCCGATCGTGTGCGACGTTGTGACGTTGACTATCGACTCGAACACCAATGAGGTCCTCAGCACCAAGCAGCCCCGTTTCAAGCACGAAGCCAGTTATTCAACCTCGGTCACTATTCATGTCCAGGGCCGAAAAATCCGAGTAGAGGGCAACCCGAGCAGAGTAGGGCGGTTGGATAACCTTTTCGGTTTCACCACCATTGAGCAGTGCGTTGCCGTCTACAACGACCTTCTTCGCGAGTACGGCTTGCCTGACTTTACTCGTTGCACTCGGCTCGATATCCGTCAGGGCGCTTCTGGTGCAAGTTCCGGCGACCGGATTGCTGACGGCGCAAAAATCGAACGTATTGACCTCACTACTAATGTCGCGTTGGGTGAGGGCAATGTTTTGGCCTACTTGCGTGGTGTATCCAGTCAACGTATTGGTCACTCCATCGGTTTCTTGTATCCCAATGGTCGTACTGTTGCCTGGACTCCCAAAGGAAATGGTCAGGGTGGCCGGCTGCAATATAGAAAGGCTTACGACAAGGCCTTTGAAGTTGCTCAAAACGGCCTACCTAAGATTAAGAGAGTTTTTGGTGAAGACTCACCAGAATACGCCTATGTAAAGCGTGTTCATGACTACTGTGCCAGTGAAGGCGTAGTGCGTATGGAGCAGGAGTTAAAAAGCGAATACCTGCAACGCGAAGCCCTATGCTACTGGGGTTTATTTGATGAAAGGCGTTTTGCCGAACTCCACTGTGAGTTTCTTAAAATTGATGAAAAGCTGAAGGTGACAGCGATGGATATCGTTAGCATTAGCGAGCAACTTTTGTTACTAAACATTGTTAACACTACTCGCGCCGCAAATACAACGGCTCTTTATGCCATTCAGTGGATGCATGGCCAGCGTTTTGATTTTAAGAAGCGACAAGTTCAGGACCATGCAGCCAAGCTTAATAGAATCGGTATCAATATCCGTAATGCTTGCGATACCAGTAGGTTCGCTCCTGTATTCGTTCGCCAGTGTCGAGAAGTTACAAAAAGTACCTTGGCCGTGCCAACTTGGTATCAGCGTCCTAATCACCTCCAGCAGGTTGCGGCGTGAGAACTGTAAGTTTTCAGGGTGTTCAGCTTACAAGCGGCCAGCAACGGCGTTTAGCTGAACAACAGCAATTACGTGGGGCTTTTATTAATCCTATTCTTGCTCAACAGGTCGAACAGACGTTAAGGGCTGTCGAGGCACGAAAAGAGCAGGGCGTTAAACCTGAGCGTATTTGGTTTATTGAGCGTCAAGAAACAGGAACAACCTGTGTGGCCGAATGGATGGGTTTCTGATGGATAGGGTTGCTTATCAAAATCTACGCTTTGCAGTAGAAATGGAGTTTCTAAATGCTCTCAACAATCCTCAATGTGATGAACGTGCTGGGATTAATAGTCTTATGCGCTTGTTTTTATCTGCATTGGCTCAGCAAGAAGTAACTCGTCAACGTGCTGCACGAAAATTCAAAACTTTCAGGCGCAATCCTGAAGCAACTGCGCCCAGTTGGGCATACCGTAAGCCGGGCACTGCTCGTGGCTTTCCAATACTGAGATAGGGGGCACTCAAAATGACACAACCTGAGCTTTTCAAACTGACTCCGCTTGGAATAATTTTTCAAAATCAGAAATTTGGCATGTTTATCGACTGGGTAAGCTTCGCTGATTTTTGAATTAACTGCGCCCAGTTGGGCATACCGTAAGTCCGGCATCGCTCCTGGCTTTCCAACATTGAGATAAGGGCATTACATGTCTAATGTTATCGTAGTTGAAGTAACTGGCAATCACCGCAGTGGTACTGCTGCCAAGTCGGGCAAACCATATTGCATGTTTGAAGCGTATGCTCACTTGCCAAACATTCCATATCCGCAGAAATGCACCTTTTACGCTGAGACCCCCCAGCAGGTTCCTCAGCCTGGAAAGTATGAATGTGATGTTAATGCGCAAGTTCGCGATGATCGTCTGATTTTTGAAGTCGATCCTCGCAACGGTCGTCGTATTAGTTCCGGTGCTCCTAGCGCTTCGACACCGCAGAAGTCTACGTAATGTCCGGTTTATTGCATTGCCCTGGTGATTTGATTATTCAGGGTGGTGCACCCACGTGTTCGGTTGAATGGGTCTCTGTGCCTTACATTGCCCCATTTGATCCGTCACAACTTGATCCATCTTTTCTGGCTCAAGCTTTCGGCGCCGGATTCACATTGGTAGCTAGTTTTTTAGTTATGTCTATGGGCATTCGCGCGTTTTTAAACTTTATCAAGCAATCTTGAGGATTTACCTATGTTCAAAAAAACTCTCATCGCAACCGTTTCTGCTGTTGTACTTGCTGTTTCCGCGCCGTCTGTCTTCGCTGCTGGTCCCGTTGCCTGGGATTACAGTGGTCTGACTTCCTCCATCGACTTCAGCACTATTTCTGTTGGTGTTTTGGCTGTCGCCGGCATTCTCGCCGGTGTTTACGCTGGTATCAAAGGCGCTCGTATCGTCCTGGGCTTCCTGCGCGGTTAAGGCTTTATCCCTGTTCGACCTGGGCGTCTTATGGCGCCCTTTTTTTATCAAAAATAACGGTAATAGGGATAATTGCATTCTTATTATTCTTATTTTGGGAGCTTGCAACATGGATCAACTTTATTATTTCGCCATGTTCTGTATTGGGTCTGGTTGCTCCTTCGCTGTTTTCTCGGGTTGGTGATATGAAATACATTTCTTTCATCCCTTTTTTACTACTTGCTGCGTTTTCGTCCAGTTCTCATGCTGGCTGGAAGTGCAATCCTTCATTTTCGTCTTCTTATTCTGGTGAGTGTTCGTCTGCCGGTGTCCAGGACTCGCCGGAGTCGTTTATAACCGCATTCGTAAGTGCTGTTAGGTCGGCTAATACAAGCCCTAATAGGACTGGCTACACTGCTGGGTCTTGCACAATGAATGGCACTTCTAATGCTACCTGTGCTTATTCTTGGACTTCTTTTGGTTCCCCCTTTGATGATAGTGTTGGTATTGTTAAGGAAGCTGCTGTTTGTCCCGACACTGTCGAAACTCGTGGCCCCGATGCTGCCGCCATAAAATCAGGAGATAAATACTATGTCGCATGGTCAGTCAGCTCTGTTACTGCTGATGTTTGTCACAACTCTTGTTCTTACCTGGCTAGTTCCGCTTCTGGTAGCACCTGCTATCTGTCTCCAAGTTCTACAGTCACTGGTTTTTGTAACTACTTCGTGGGTCTTAATACCGCGAGTCCTTCGTGTAATGCTGAATCCGGCTACAAATCTCCCTCCGTTGGAGATCCTCTCACTCCCAGTTCTAATCCTGGCGACGGCGGCAATGGTGGCACCAATCCTGGTGGTGGGAATGACGGCGGCAATGGCAATGGTGGTAACGGTGGTGATGGTGATTCCGGCTTTGATGGTGAGCTTTCTTTCAATAGTCCAGGATCACTAGAAGGAAAATCGATTCTTGATAGTGATGTAAATGCTGCCCACTACAATTCCTTTGTCCATGGTATGGAATCCGATTTAAATGAATCTGGATTCGGCAAGGCTCTTAATGAATTTAATCAGAAAATAGCTTCTAGTGGCTCTACAGCAGCTTGCCCTAAGGCTACTGTTTTTCTGCTCGGATCTATGATCACTTTTGACGTGCATTGCGCTTTGTTTGACCTGGTTTCACCCATTCTTTCTGCTGTATTTCTTGCGGCTTGGTCACTTCTTGCTTTGCGCGTTTTCCTTTCTGCTTAATTTTAGCCGCTAAAATTTGAGGTTGTTATGACTGCTTTTGGCAATTGGCTTCTTTCGATACTCCGAGAAGTTTTACAATTTTTTGTTGATTTAATTGTTCAGATTGCTGAATGGCTTTGGCAGGCACTTCTTGAAATCATTAGTTCAAGTTTTCTCATGGGTTTACTTACAAGTGCGGGAGAGTTGTTCACTAATATTTCCCCATCCGTTTGGTATTTCATGAATTTGATGCAGTTACCGTTTGGTATCACTGTCGTTAGTAGCGCCTATTTGTTGCGCTTCCTTGTTCGTCGCATTCCTTTTATTGGGTGATTTATGGCAATTGATGCTTATGTAGGCAAGCCTGGTCACGGTAAAAGCTATGGTGTAGTTGAACATGTTGTAATTCCTTCGTTGAAGCAAGGAAGGCATATATTTACCAATATCCCCCTCATGGCTGATGCTCTCTTAGCAACATTTGGCGGAAATATTACTCAGTTGCCTGATGATTGGTACAGCCTCGATGATCTCGGCGAATTAATTCCTCCTGGTGCTGTTGCTATTATTGACGAATGTTGGAGGCGATGGCCTTCTGGTCAAAACGGAAATCATGCAAGGCTTACTGATAAAACCTTGTTACATGAACATAGGCATCGAGTAGATTCCAAGAATAAATCCATGCGCGTTGTATTGGTAAGCCAGGACCTTAAGCAAATATCTTCTTGGGTTCGTGACTTGATTGAGACTACTTATAGAATAAGAAAGCTCAGCAAAAAGGTATATAAGGTTGATATGTATCAGGGTGGTGTTACTGGTGATTCTCCGCCTAGGTCAAAGCTAATTAGAACTGATGCCGGAACTTTCAAAAAGGAGGTCTTTTGTTTTTATAAGTCCGCAACTAAATCTGAATCCGGATCTGTTGGTGATGAATCTTCTGCTGATGGTCGTGCAAGTATTTTGCGTTCCTTTGGCTTGTGGTCTGCCTTGGTCGCGTTTGTTGTTTGCATTGGACTTGGTGTTTATTTCGTCAAAAAGTTTTTTACTACCGATCAGCCTGGTGTTAAGCACTTATCTTCCGTATCTACGCCAAATCAACCTAACGCACCTGCTGAGCTGCCGATTTCAACCACTTGGCGCCTTGTTGGCTTTGTTCATCCTTCAACGCCTGATCCATCTTCAAAGGTTGTTTCTGAAGCTCTTGCCCTGGTAGCTGATAACAATGGGAATACTCGTTACATTTCTTTTTCTCATTGTCGATATTTTCCAGATTTTACCGAGGCTTATTGTTTGGTTGATGGTTCCAAGATTACTAATTGGTCATTAAAAAAACCAAATCCAATTACAGGTGGATTAATTGGGGGTGGTCTTTAGCGTAGCGCTAAGACCGCGCCCAATTAATTTACCAATCAGCCGGAACTCATCCCATGAACACCTATAAGTTTTTTCGCGGCCTCTATGTCTCTGTATTTTTGTTTTCCTTCGTTACCTTTTCCCAGGCGGATACAGCCCCTCAACCAGTAACTTTTGATTTTCAAACTATTCAGGTTTCGTCCGCTTTACAGCTTCTTGCCGATTACAGGGGCTTGAATCTTGTTCTGGACGATAATGTCCGTGGTTCACTTTCTATGCGCATGAAGAATGTGACTTGGGATGAGGCCATTGAGTATGTCACTTCGGCAAAAGGGCTTTTATATACCGTTGAAGGTAATTTTCTTCGTGTGAGTGGCTACCCACGACCAGGTGATGCCTATTCAACAAATTCATATGTTGCTGCCCAAAATCAGCAAATTCAAAGTAGTCCTTCCTTTGGCGTCAACTCTTTTGATGTTTCGATTTTCAAGGTGCATAACATTTTGGCGTCGGACGCAATAAAAGCATTTCCTCTCGATCCTGGAGAGACTCTGAATTTTGAAGACGGCTCTTCTGTCATCGTTGCCAGGATGAGCAAGGCGCGTTTAGATCAGCTCAAAACCCTGATTGCTGCTGTTGATTACTCCAGGAAGCAAGTGATGATCCAGGCTCGTATTGTTGAGGTGGACCGCTCGTATTCCAAGAATCTGGGAGTTCAATGGGGTGGCACTGTAGGCAGCGGTGCTGGCACTGTTTCAGGCTCTGTGCCCCTTGGCTTTGCCTCTGGTGCCATCGGGGCTGTTGGCATTGTCTCAAGCGCTTTGACGCTCGATGCCAGGCTTTCAGCGATGGAGCAGGAAGGTAAGGGCAGGGTGATTTCCAGTCCTCGCGTTTATACCTCTGACCGTCATCAAGCCAAAATTGTTAAAGGCTCTCAGGTTCCTTATCAGCAATCGGCCGGCGATGGTGCAACGTCGACATCCTTCAAGCAGGCTGCTTTGTCGCTCGACGTGACTCCGATCGTTAACGATAAGGGCGTGCTGCTGGATGTCATCCTTTCAAAGGATGAGCCTGACTATTCCAATGCCATGAATGGCGTGCCGCCGATCAACACAACCTCGCTGACGTCCCGGGTTTTTTCGCCGTTCGGCCAGACCATTGCCGTGGGTGGTGTTTATTCGGATCTGGATACAACCGTCGTTAGAAGCGTGCCGTTCTTGGGCAAAATTCCTGGCTTCAAATGGTTGTTCACCAGCAGCTCGACGGTATCGACCAGCACTGAGCTTGTCCTGTTTTTGACACCTGTGTTGGTCAATCAATATAACTAAACTAAATGGTTATTTAGTTTAGTTATAACAAAGAAGGATATTCAATGGGTGGAGTACTGCAAAATCCTCACTTTTTCTCACCCTTGGTATCGCTATCTAATTGATAATTTTCACAGATGTTTTCCAATTTAATCGTCTTGGTGCGGCCTGCATTAATCTCTGACAGTCGTTGCTCAGCAATACGAATGTCCTCAAGATCCTCCGAATCGAAATGCTCAACGAGTTCATCAATCCGATCAGGGATCGCCGCCGTTTTTGATAAGACAAGACTCTTGTGAGTGCCTGCATAGGCCTCAACGATGTACAAGGTGTCGCCGTCGACCAGGCCCATTTCAGTTAACAAGTCTGATGGCAACGGTACGATCAGGTCGCCAGTTCCATCAGCAGCGTCTTGGCAGGTGACGATCCAGCGTTTATTTTCAGGGGCAGGTGTTGGGTTCATATTTTCTCCCAGGTGATCAAATGACAGAGCCAATTTATGATTATGACCCAGCGGACTCGCTGGTTGATTCCGAAGCCATGGCTGTCTTTTTGGCTGATGCTTACGACACCGGTGACGCTGCTTTTATTGCCGAAGCGATGGCCGTTGTTGCACGCGCCAAAATCCGTATCGATGCAGCGGCAGAAGCACAGCGGCCATCGTAATGTTCGTGGCGGTTTTTTTCTCGCATACGAGAAATTCGGCCTGGCCAGCCTGATCACCTGGTGAAAAGCATCGAGCAGAGCCCCACAAGGAGAACCCTTGGGTTCGCATAAT
>NZ_JBJGXV010000042.1:0-17221 GCF_045447295.1 Pseudomonas sp. O39 | reverse complement strand
GTCTGCTAATACAGACAGGGGTTTTGTCGTTTAGAGGTTTGATAATTGACCCGCTCTTGCTGCTGGCTACTGATCGGTATTAAGAGGGCAGCTCAACGACGCTAACAAAACAGCCGACACCTGAAATCAGGCGACGGTTGCCTGGAAACAATAACGGATCAGAACTGGTCGCTTGCCGTCGCGCTGACATTACGCTCCTCACCCAGATAGCAGACGTTCAGGTTGGCACCGGATGCCATATAGGTCTCGTTGGTGAGGTCAGTCGAACATCCACACCTTTCAACTCCACCTTACCTGCATCGTACCCTCCTGAAGCGTCAGACAAGCTGTAGGTCGGCACCTTCATCGCGTTCCCTGCATCTGCCCATATACCCTACGTATCGCATCCCACCGCGAAGTCGCAAGCCGTCCAGGGCACCTACAGCGCGACGAAACCCCGATTTATCCGTTTCCATCAGGTCTTTCAAATAGACGCTATTTTGCTAAAGCCGTTGACGGAAGCGGGTCAGATGTATATCGCTGATTTTTGTCCTGCCTAACTATTCACCTCTACCGCCGGTCGGTTTCCTACTCAAAGTAACGATGGATCTCACAAATTTCTAAGATTTATGCTGTCTTGGCCGAAAGCCTGATGAGCCATGCGTGCACCGAAATAGAGCGACCCGAGAGTCTGCCTATCCCGTTACATGGAATGTTCCACTCGGCACGCTCACCCCCCTTTGGCAAAAGAAGTCGATGAAATGAATCTTAAGTTCAGTCATAAAATTCTGTTGGCCGCGTCAGGCGTCGTGGTTCTGGCCTTCGCGTTATTCACGCTCTACAACGACTACCTGCAGCGCAGCACCATCAAGCAAAACCTCGAGTCGTCTATCCAGCAATCAGGCGAGCTTACGGCCAGCAGCGTGCAGAACTGGCTCAGCGGGCGCATCCTGGTCCTCGAAAGCCTGGCGCAAAACGTTGCCCATCAGGGGAGTGGTGCCGACCTTCCAGGGCTGGTCGACCAGCCGGCGTTCACCTCAAACTTCCAGTTCACCTATGTCGGTCAAACCAACGGTGTGTTCACCCAGCGCCCTGACGCGAAGATGCCCGACGGTTACGACCCACGTCAGCGTCCCTGGTACAAGCAAGCAGTGGCCGCCGATAAAACCATGCTCACCCCGCCTTACATGGCTGCGGTGGGTGGGCAGATCGTAACCATCGCTCTGCCAGTCAAGAAGAACGGTGAACTGCTGGGCGTGGTCGGCGGTGACCTGAGCTTGCAAACCCTGGTGAAGATCATCAACTCGGTAGACTTCGGCGGTATCGGCCATGCGTTTCTGGTCAGCGCCGATGGCCAGGTGATCGTCAGTCCTGACCAGGACCAGGTCATGAAAAACCTCAAGGACATCTACCCAGGTACAAGTCTTCGTATCGAGAAGGTCAGCCAGGATGTCGTCCTGAACGGCCAGGACCGCATTCTTTCGTTCACTCCGATCAGCGGTTTGCCGGGTGCGGACTGGTACATCGGTCTCTCGATCGACAAGGACAAAGCCTACGCGCCACTGGGTAAGTTCCGTACTTCAGCGTTGATTGCCATGTTGATTGCGGTCGTAGCGATTGCCGTGCTGTTGAGCCTGCTGATTCAAGTACTGCTGCGTCCGCTGACCACCATGGGTACTGCCATGCAGGATATTGCCCAGGGCGAAGGCGATTTGACCCGTCGCCTGGACGTGACCAGTAAGGATGAGTTTGGCGAGGTTGGCAGTGCCTTCAACCAGTTCGTCGAGCGTATCCATGCCTCTATTTCCGAAGTCTCTTCGGCAACACGTCAGGTACACGATCTGTCCCAGCGTGTCATGGCGTCTTCCAACGCGTCGATCATCGGCTCTGACGAACAAAGCGCGCGTACCAACAGCGTGGCAGCGGCGATTAACGAGCTAGGCGCCGCCACCCAGGAAATTGCGCGCAACGCGGCCGATGCTTCGCAGCACGCCAGTGGTGCCAGTGAGCAGGCAGACGACGGTCGTAAGGTCGTAGAGAAAACCATCCTGGCGATGTCGGAACTGTCGCAAAAGATCAGCCTGTCCTGCACTCAGATCGAAACCCTGAACGCCAGCACCGACAACATTGGTCATATTCTCGATGTGATCAAAGGCATCTCCCAGCAAACCAACTTGTTGGCGCTCAATGCCGCGATCGAAGCTGCCCGTGCTGGGGAAGCCGGGCGTGGGTTTGCGGTGGTTGCGGATGAAGTGCGTAACCTGGCTCACCGTACTCAGGAGTCTGCGGAAGAGATCCATAAAATGATCACTTCGCTGCAAGTGGGTTCGCGTGAAGCGGTGACCACCATGAACGCCAGCCAGACCTCCAGCGAAGAAAGCGTTGAAGTGGCCAACCAGGCCGGTGCGCGCCTGGTCAGCGTGACGCAGCGAATCGTCGAGATCGATGGCATGAACCAATCGGTTGCTGCCGCCACCGAGGAGCAGACGGCGGTGGTTGAAACCCTCAACGTCGACATCAACCAGATCAACCTGCTGAATCAGCAGGGCGTGGCAAACCTCAACGAAACGCTCAAGGATTGCGATGCGCTGTCCCAGCAGGCCAGCCGACTGAAGCAACTGGTCGACAGCTTCAAGATCTGACCCACCTTATGCAGGGGCGAAGGCTTTCGCTCCTGCTCATCAGCCAAGCATCTTCCGCACATTCTCCAGGGCGCTGTCGGCGAAGGCCTGCACAAACAGTTCAAACTCCGCCTGCGGTGTATCGACCGGTTCGCCAATCAGGGTCCAGGTCGCCCTGGAGTATCCTGCACCGAGCACTTGCACGCTCATTGCGGCCCACAGTCGGGCGACACCCAACGTGTTGTAGAGAGTGGTCCACGTCATGTACATCGCGTCGTCGTTTCGGCTATTGAGCTGCTCGACGACACAATGGCCATCGTGGAAAAATTTCGTGCGCAAGGCGCCTACACCTGTGCCCGTCATTTCGATGTGCGAGAGGGCGGGAATGAAGGCATCAAATTCCGCAAAGTTGCCTACCACACTCCACAGGCGAGCGGCTTCGCACGCGACGTCGATAGACGCCTCCAAGGCGGAGCCATTCGGGTTGCGGATCAATGTATCGGGTTGCAGCAGTTTCATAAGGGTGTCCTGAAACGGTCAGAGAAATCCGATGGCCCTGAGGTGGTCGCAGCCCCTGCGCAACAGCGCCGGTTCCTTTTGCGGGTATTGCTCGCCCATGGATTCAACACCTTGGCGGGCGTTGTCGTGACAAATCATCGAGATGTCACTGATGTCTTCGGCAAGGTCATCCAGGTAGAAACCCAGCACACCAAACAGCGCGTTATCGCGACCCACCGTCTGTAGCTTTCTTTGCCAATGTGCAACGCTCACTCGTTCGAAGTGATGGCCCGCCCGGCTGAATGCATCAAGGTAGTGATCCCAGCTCAACGGTTGCGGGTTATGCAGGTTGAATACGTTTCGCCCGACAGCATATTGGCCGCAGTGGAACGCGACAAAACGGGCAAAGAAATCCACCGGCATGAGGTCGAAGTTCACGTTCAGGCGTGGCGCCATACCCAACTGCAGTGACCCTTTGAGCATCAGCATCAGGCGGTTGTTTTGCGGCTGGCAGACACCGCTGCGGCTGTTGAAGGCGATGTTGCCCGGTCGATAAATATTCACCCAGGCACCTTGCTCGATCGCACGCCCTAACAGCCGCTCGGCGACCCATTTGGACAGGTTGTAGCCATTCTTGAGGTAGAGCGGCAACGTGGCCACCGCCGGTGTTTCGAGGATGTACCCGCGGGCGTCGATGCTGCTGCACGCCGACAGCGTCGAGATGAAATTGAAAACCTTTTTGCAGTGGGTTTCACACAGTCGCAGGCACTCCAGCACCGAATCGACGTTGTCACTGGCCAGTGAGGCGTAATCCATCACATGATTGACCCGCGCTGCGTTGTGCACCAATGCCCCATGGCTGTGGGCGAGTCGCTCATACACATCGCAGGCCAGGCCCAGACGAGGCAGGCTGATATCGGCGGCGTATACCTGCACCCGGCTCAGGTCCAAATGCTCCAGGCGATACTCGCGTAATGCCTGGGTAAACCGCGCCGTGGCGCAGTGGCCCGGCTGTTCACGCACCAGACACGCCACCTCCAGTACACCCCCTGCCAATAACGCTTCGACGAGATGCACGCCGACAAAACTGTTGGCGCCTGTGACGATCACCTTGCGCGGATCGCCAGTGCGGTCTTCGTGCAGCATTTCTATATTCAGCGCCTGCGATGCATCCTGCTCCGCCTGGCCTGACGGTACTTCAGGTAGCGCGCCGTCCTCCATCAGCACGGTGAGCGTACGAATCGTCGGAGTTTCAAAGAAACGGCTCAATGAGAGGCTGCGGCCAAACGCTTCGCGCAAACGCAGCAGCAGGGTCGACAGCAGGATGGAATGACCGCCGAGGTTGAAAAAGCTGTCATCAATCGAGAAGTCATCGCCGGGCACGTCCAGCAATTCGCTCCACAGCGCCACCAGCCGCGTTTGGAGAGGTGTTTGCGCTGGGCGTCTGGCGACGTGGTGGGTAGCGTGCTTCGGCATCGCCAGCAACGCCACGCGGTCGATCTTGCCATGGCTGGTGCGCGGCATCGTTGGCAACTCGGTCCACACTGCCGGGTGCATATAATCCGGCAGCCACTGCTGTGCATATCGCTTCAGGCCAGCCACCGTGGCGTCCGGTTCGGGCTGGGCGACAACGCAGAAAATCCTGCGATCACCATCGATCACCACAGCCACTTGGCGGAATAATCGACTGGCGCGCAGGCACTGCTCGATCTCTTGGGGCTCGACCCGAAAGCCACGGATCTTCACTTGGTCATCCCGCCGGCCGCCCAGCTCGATACCGTCCGGCGTCCATTTCGCCAAGTCACCGCTGCGGTAGGCCTGCAGCGTCCGGCCATCAGGCAGTGTCAACACCATGAACGGGTCGTCGACCTGCGGCGGCGCATTCACATACCCCAGGCTTACGCCAGGGCCGACGATGTATAGATCGCCCGTCACCTGTTCATCCACCGGTTGCAGCTTGTCGTCGAGGATCAACACTTGGCTGTTCGCGATGGGGCGGCCCAGGTTGCGATTGCTGTCACCGGGCTGAAACGTCCGGTGGGTGACCAGCACCGTAGTCTCGGTAGGGCCGTAGAAATTGTGCAAGGGGTACTGGCTCGCCAATCGTTCGATCACATGCGGCTCGCAGGCATCACCACCGGTCAACAGATGGCTAAGGCCCAAAGGCTGATCCAACGGCAGAATGCTGAGTAGCGCGGGCGGCAGAAAAGCATGGCTGATGCGCTGGTGGCGAATCAGCTCAACCAACTGACGAGGATCGCGCCGCTGGGCTTCGCTTGGAACGATCAACTCGGCACCGGCTATCAAGGCAGGGAAAATATCGATCAGCGATGAGTCGAAACTCAGCGGCGACAATTGCAGTACACGGCTCTGTTCGTCCAGCGCCAGGCAGGTACCGAACCAGGCCGTGAAATGCGCAAGGTTGCGTTGACTCAGCAGTACGCCCTTCGGTTGGCCAGTGGTGCCCGAGGTGAAAAGCGCGATGCAGGGAGCTTCGATGCAGGGGCGATGGTGCATCAAGGGCTGCGTAGTGTCGGCCAGGGCCATGTCGACAGTGCAGACATTCAGGGTAACGAAATAGTCGCGCAGAGGGTGTTGGCCATCATCGAGCAACACCTTGGTCCTGGCGCTTTGCAGCATCGCTTGATGGCGCTGTGACGGATGCTCCGGCGCCAGGGGCAGGTAGACCGCGCCGCAGCCCAACACCGCGAGAATACTGGCGTACAGCTCGACAGATTTTTCCAGGCACACGCCGATCACCGGGGGCGACTCAATGCCCTCCAACAGCGGCCGCATGCGTTGCTGGATCGACAGGGCCCGCTCTTGTAATTGACGGTAAGTCAGCAAGGCGCCCTCGATGTTCAGCGCCGTCCGTTCTGCGAAGGTATGGAGACTGATCTGTAGCCGTTCGATTATCGGCACCTGGGCCGCCTGCAATAGCGCCGGCTGCGCAGTGCGATTGAATCGATGCATAAATGCCAGTGCATCCAGCCCTTTCAAACCGTACTCGGGCCACGTGTTGGCCGTGGTTACTGCCGTGAAGAACTCTGGGTCCCTCGAGAAGCCGCTGACCAGCAAGGCGACGCACTCGACCAGTGCGTTCGTCGCCTGTCGGCGCAAACGTTGGCCGTTGCCGCTGGGCTCCTCGGCAACGTCCTGCACCGCCAGCAAGCGCTGGTCATGGCCATAGCAACGCAACTGCACAGAGGGAAGCCCGTAGTCGGACTCTGGGCCGATACCCACGCGCAGGCTTATCCACTGGGCTTTGTCGGAACGTGTGGACGGTGGTTGGCTGCCGTCCTCAATGAGCACATCAAGGGCTTCTGTTGCGCTGACATGCCCGTATTGCTCGAGCGTTTGCCTGACTGCCTCCAAAGCCTCGCTCGTGCCGCTCCATCCAATCGTCAAGCGCCTCATGCCGGCCTCCGCGTGTCGGGGAGGTAGTCGCTCAGGGCACGCGCGACGCTGGGTGTGTTCAGCACGCCGCTCTGGTGCAGGAACCCCATGATGTTGCCAAGCAGGGGGTGCTGGCGGGTGATGGGAAAGTCCAGCGCTGCGACTTCGGCCCGCAGGGTCTGTCGGGTATTGGCGCTGACGTCCAGGTGTTCGATCAGGTGTAGATCGAAGCTTTTTTGCAGATCGTTGGTCAGGTAATGCGCCAAAAAAATTGGCAGGATTTCGGCGATGCTGTCGCGATCGCTCGGGCTTGCCGCCTGCCAGTAGATACGCACCAATTGCGTCCAGAACTGTGCATGGCGCCCTTCGTCAAACAAGTGATCGGCCATCAGGCCACGGATGGATGGCTTGACACTGTCGTCCTTGGAAAACGCCGCTACCGCATGGGTGACGGTGTTCTCGGCGATGGCTACGCAAATCAACTCCACGGCATCGCGCAGGTGTGGTGCTGCCAGCGCCCGCGCTGCCGGCAGGGCACGGCTCAGTTCGATTTGCCCGGGTAGTTCGAGCGGTTGTATGCCGGTCATTTCCACGGTCTGTTGCAGGAAATCCAATGCGACCAGCGCGTGGTAATCCTCATCCACCACGACGGTCATCGCATCCACCCGACAGGCGAGAGGAAAGGGCAGCGAGAAGCGATTCTTGGCGATACTACGGGCGGTCTTGTCGACGATTTCGGTTTCGAAAATCACCACATCATTGATGAATTTGTAGAAGCTTTGCACCAGCACGAAATCGCGCCACTGCGGGCAGTGTTCGAGGAAGGTCGCAGTGAGTACCAGCGGCTGGCGGCACAAGGGGTAGATCAATCTGTCATCGTTTTCGAGCAAGCGCCGAGGGCGGGTGCGGATGGTTGCCCGGCGTTCCCAGTCTTCGGCAAAGGAGCGGTAGTCGGCGGCAATCATGCTTGCACCTCTTGCAGCGCGGCACTTACGTCGTCCCACAAGCTGAGTCGGCTTTCCACGGCGGCGAGGGCGAAGTCATCTGCCTGGCGTTGGCGCGCCGAGTCAGCGCCGATCAGGCGTTGGAGCAAATGCTCTGCCCCCGGCCCATGTTCCTGGGAGTCCAATGCGATGTGACGGCTGAGGTAGTGGCACAAGGTCGGCGCCTGGCGTTCAATCAATGCGTTGCCATGCAGAATGCGTTCGAACATCGACGGTATGACACTCTCGCGGCCATGCAAGAAGGCCGCTGCCACGCAGTGGGTCGGTGCGTTCAGCGCGATCTGTAACGTGCTGTCGACGAAGCGGGCCACGCCTGGCAGCACATTGATCAGCTGCAGGGCCGTGCTTGCTTCGACGCCCTGATGCTGCAGCTCAATGAAGCGCCGGACAGTGGTGGTATCGGCGCCTGCCTCGTCCATGGCTTCCAGATACAGTTCAAAGTGGCTGCAAGCGCCTCGCGTTGGGTGTTCGTCCGATTCTTCGCCGAGCACGATTTCATTAATGAGGCGTGCGGCGAGTGGGTCCGCCGGTGGGAGCCAGGGCAATTGCGTGCAGGTCAGATCTTGCTGCAGGCGTTTGGTCAGTGTCATGAAGTCCCAAACGGCAAACACATGGTGTTCCATGAAAAGTTGTAACTTGTTAAGTGAAGTTATTTCTGTAAATAACGGATGGCTGCACAACTGCAGTTTTTTTTGTTCAAGTAAGTGTTGATGCATGGTTGACGCCTATAAGTTGTTGCGACTGTTCTGGAAACAGTGGTGAGGTGTTTAATTCAATATGAAAAGATGACGTTTAGCCCATCATGCGCGCGGCGCTGGCCGAGGATCGGTCTGCGCTGCCGTATGAGGTGTGTGTTTTATTGAGGGCGGATAATAATCTGATTAAACGTTTTGATGAGCTTGTAAAAGTATTAGATGGTTTTTCGGAAAATGGTTTGTTGTGAGTGAGCTGCTTGATTAGTTGTCGGATATTTCCTTGGAATAAACGGGCTTATTTAAATCGAATTGTTGGATCTGGCGTATGACTGTGCGAAGGCTCCATGATGGGAGGGGAGCCCCGCACTGTATAGGTAAGGTGTAGGCGCAGCGCTTTAGAAGTTTACTGCGCGCTAGTCTTTTCGTTGGCTTCAAGACTATTGAGATAAGTGGAGATCACCTCCATCCCTCGCGTCAGGTGATTGCGTAGCGTCAGAATACTTTCGTCGACTTTCTTCTGCGCCACCAGGCTCAACAGTTCCCGGTGGTCTTCCTGAGACGTCTCGCCCAGCCCCATCGCCTCGAGGTTGAAGCGCAGGAAGCGTTCCTCCTCATTCAGACCGTGCTCAACCAATTTGAGCAACCGCTGGTTGGGCGCCTTGCCATACAGCGCCATGTGGAACAGGCGATTGAGCCGGCCAATCTCGGTATAGTCCTTCTCGCGTTCCAGTGCATTGATGCAGGCGTCGGCTTGCGCAATGTCCGCGTCGGTGAGCAGCGGAATCGATAAGCGCAGCGCTTCGGATTCCAGCAGCATGCGCAGTGCGTAGGTCTCGGCCGAATTATCTTCGATCAACGGTGCAACCACGGCGCCTTTGTGGGTCACCACATGCAGTAAGGATTGGGCTTCCAATTGGCGCAAGGCTTCGCGCACGGGCATGCGGCTGACGCCGAACAGGCTGGCCAGTTCCTGCTGGCGCATCGCGGTACCACAGGGCAAGCGGCCATCGAGAATGGCATTGCGCAACGTTTCTTCAATAACGGCGCGAGCAAGATGGGCTGGGATAGGCCCGCTGGTTTTGATGCTGCTCAAAGGGTTCGGCTTCTGCGTCACGGTTACGCTATCCTCCTTGCTTGAATAAAGTGTGTTTAATTGGATCCAATGCACACTAAAGATGGGTCACACACTTGTCAAACAGCCAGGGTTTCAGTTTGTAAGGGCTTACGGGGTCTACTTTGAGCATCCCACAAGGGGCGTTTATAAATTCGGACCGCTTATCAATGATTGCACTGTGCCATTGTTTTTTGGTGGTTGAAGCTTCACCATCCCTGAAATTCCGTCTCTCTTCACGGACTGAACGCCTTGGCGGTAAGTTTTATTCCCTCTCGAATTCTAAGCTGGCTACTTTCAGCGATTTTGTTGGCTGGCTTGATGCCCGGCGGGCTGCATGCCGATTGGGATTTCTCTCAGATCAGCCGCAACGCCACCGCTTTGTACGGGCCGCTGGGGGAGGGCCAGCAGCGTATCGACGCCTGGCAGCGGCTGCTGGCGACCGAAAAGAAGGTCGACGAACAGGAGCAGCTCAAGGTCGTGAACCTGTTCTTCAACAAGCAAATGACTTATGTGGAAGACATCGACCTGTGGCACGTGGTCGACTATTGGGAGACCCCCATCGAAGCGCTGTGGAAAGGTGCCGGAGATTGTGAGGACTACGCAATCGCCAAGTATTTCAGCCTGCGTCACCTGAGCGTCTCCAGCGACAAATTGCGCATTACTTACGTCAAGGCCTTGCGTCAGAATCGCGCGCACATGGTGCTGACGTATTATCCGACGCCCGAAGCCATCCCGCTGGTGCTCGACAGCCTGATGGACGAGATTCTGCCGGCGACCCGCCGTACCGACTTGGTCCCGGTGTACTCATTCAACGCCGAGGGCTTGTACTTGCCTGGCGCCAAGGGCAACAAGAAAGTCGGTGACACCAAACGCTTGTCGCGCTGGCAGGATGTGTTGAGAAAAATGCGTGCGGAAGGCTTCCCGGCCGAGCCTGCCAACTAGGAGTAACTGATCGGATGTCTCTGTTCAAACAACTATTGATCGCAATCTGTCTGTTCCTGGTGGTCGCCTTCAGCGGCAGCTTCATGGTCAGCCTCGAAAGCTCGCGCACCCAATACGTCAACCAACTGCGCTCCCATGCACAGGACGCGGCGACCGCGTTGGCGCTGTCGCTGACACCGAATATCGACGACCCGGCCATGGTGGAATTGCTGGTCAGCTCGATCTTCGACAGCGGCTATTACGCCAGCATCCGCGTAGTGGATTTGGCCACGGATAAAACCATCGTCGAACGCAGCGGTATTCCTGACAACAACGGCGTGCCCAACTGGTTCGTCAAACTCATCGGTCTGGAGCCGGCCGGTGGTGATGCGCTGGTCAGCCGCGGCTGGGAACAGGCGGCGCGTGTGGAGGTGGTCAGCCACCCGATGTTCGCCCTGGCCAAACTCTGGCAAAGCGCCTTGGGCAGCCTTGGCTGGTTGCTGTTGTGCGGTGCGGTGAGTGCGGTGCTTGGCGCGTTGTTGCTGCGTCGGCAGTTGAAGCCGTTGGACTACATGGTCAAGCAGTCCCACGCCATCGCTCGTCGCGAGTTCCTCAGCTTGCCTGACCTGCCACGCACGCCGGAACTGCGGCGCGTGGTGCAGGCCATGAACCAGATGGTAGAAAAGCTCAAGGCGTTGTTCCAGGAACAAGCGGAGCGCAGCGAAAAACTGCGCATCGAATCCTATCAGGACAACCTCACCGGCCTCGCCAACCGTCGTTATTTCGAGATGCAGCTCAACGCGCGCGTCAGCAACCCGGAAGAGACTAACTCCGGCTATCTGCTGCTATTGCGGGTCAAGGACCTGGCCGGTCTCAACCAGCGCCTGGGTGGCCAGCGCACCGACCAGTTGCTGCAAGCGGTCGGCGAACAACTGCTGCGCCAATGCGAGCCTTATCCGGAAACCCACAACCTCGTCACCCGTATCCGTGGCGGTGAGTTCGCGGTGCTGGCGCCGGGGCTGATGCGTGAAGAAGCACTGCAGTTGGCGCAGAACCTTGAAAGCACCTTGCTCAGCCTTCAAGCGACCGCCGCCAGTGATGTCACGCCGGTCGCCTACATCGGCCTGGCGCCGTTTAGCCATGGCGATTCACCGCAGGCCTTGTTGACCCTGGCTGACCAGGCCCTGGCCCAGGCCGAAGGGCAGGGCGACACCAGTTGGGTGTGCCTCGACCACAGCGCCGCCGCCAGCGTGGGTGACGACCACCATGCCTGGCACACATTGTTGGACCAGGCCCTGACCCAGCAGCGTTTCCAGCTGTACTTCCAACCGGTTGTCGCCAGCCAGGACCCGCAATTGGTCTTGCACTACAAAGTGCTGTCGCGCTTGCAGGATGAAGACGGCCACACGATCCCGGCCGGGCGTTTCCTGCCGTGGCTTGAACGTTTCGGCTGGACCGCACGCCTGGACCGCCTGATGCTGGAGCAAGTGCTCAAGCAGATGGCCAGTCACACTCACAGCCTGGCGCTGAACCTCTCGGCCGCAACCCTGCAGGACGCTCAGGCGCTGAATCGGATTTTTGAACTGTTACGCCAGCACAGCAACCTGGGCCCACGCCTGACCCTGGAAATCGGCGAAGAACAATTGCCGGAACAGGCCTTGCTGGAGCAGTTGACCCAGCGCCTGCGCGAGCTGGGATTCTCCCTGAGCCTGCAGCGTTTTGGTGGGCGGTTCAGCATGATCGGCAACCTGGCACGGCTGGGCCTGGCGTACCTGAAGATCGACGGCAGCTACATCCGCGCCATCGACCAGGAAAGCGACAAGCGCCTGTTTATCGAGGCGATCCAGCGCGCTGCCCACAGCATCGACCTGCCGTTGATCGCCGAGCGTGTGGAGACCGAGGGGGAGTTGAAAGTGATTCGCGAGATGGGGATTTTCGGCGTGCAGGGTCAACTGTTTGGTGAGCCTGCGCCCTGGAAGTAACCCAAACCTAATGTGCAAGCAGGCTTATGTGGGAGCTGGCTTGCCTGCGATTGCATCACCTCGGGTGTGACTGACATACCGAGGTGTCTGCATCGCGGGCAAGCCCGGCTCCCACACAAGCTTACCGTTGAAATTCTTGGGTTCAGATCAACCCAGTCTCTTCATCATCGATCAAATGGCTCAACCCACCCAATGCTTCCCGTGCGTGGGTACGGTCCATCAACTTGGCCTGTGCCGCCGGCGGCAGGTCCGTCACGCTGATGACACCCTTGCGGGTCAGCACCTGTATCAAGTCGTCCAGTACCCGGATCATCTCCAGGTCGCTCTGCTTGAGCTGCGCCAGGCTGGTTTCCACCACTTCGTTGGCGTACCAGGCCTGGATCTCATGGTGATCGGCCGGCAGGGTTTCGGTCGACTCGGCAAAGGCGGCGGCCTCCACGCGACTCAATGCACCCTGTGCATCACGTTGCACGTAAAACATAACAAACCCTCGAAAATGAGCCACACGCGTTCACCAGCATAGGTCAATGGTGTGTTTATGGGCGCGAGTATGCGATGCAACCCTGCGCCAGGGCCAGCCACCTGTCGTCCAAATAAATCGGCCGCCCCTGGGGGCGGCCGATAAACCGAGGCTTAGGCGGTGTGGTCGATCTTGATGGTCGGGTCGGCACCACTGATCAGCGAGTTGATGCTGGTGTGCGACCAATCGTTGCCTTCCAGCTTGATCGTCACGTCAGCGTTGGCCAGGCCGCCGGCGGCGTTGAGCTTGCCTTCGCTGCTGATTTGCAGGGTCGACACGCCCTCTACCGTGGTGATCTTGAGGTAGTTGTCGATGGTGCTGTCCGTCTCACCTTTCAACAGATCCTTGAGATCGATCCGGTCACCTTCCGACGCCTTGAAGTCCTTGATCACATCGTTGCCGATGTCACCGGCCTTCCACACGAAGGTGTCGGCCCCCGAACCGCCAATCAGGATGTCGTTGCCCGGGCCGCCGATCAAGGTGTCGTTACCGGTACCGCCCAGCAGGATGTCATTGCCTTTGCCGCCGTCCAGGTAGTCATTGCCGCCCTGGCCGAACAGGATGTCATCACCGGTGCCGCCCAGCAGCGTGTCGTTGCCGTCCTTGGCGCCGGACACATCGAAGTCTGCGTAATGCTCGGTCACGTACTGATGCACGTTCGAGGTGGTCACCGCCGAGACGGCTACACCGGTTTTCTGCGCGACGAAGGCCTGCAGTGCGTTGTAACCCTCGCCGGTAATCCCGCTGAAGCTCACCAGGTCGCCGAAGATGATGTCATTGCCGTCACCACCGTTGATGGTGTCGGAGCCTGGCAATGTTGCCTCGGTGTGGCCGAGGATGGCATTGGCCAGATCCTTCGGATCGATGTTGCTTTGCGGTTTGCCATCGCTGTCGTACGGCTTCAGGTCGTTGAGGGTGACATCGCTGTTGATGCCGATCGCTTCAACTTGCGACAGCCCACCCAGCAGCGCAAAGGCGCTTTGGGCGTTGCTCAGTGTCGCCGAGTCGGTGCTGCTGCCCGCGCCCGCAAGGTTGGACAGCTCGAAGGTGCCGTCACCTTGGGCATGGACAGTGCCCAGATTGCTGCTGTACCACCTGTTGCCACTCAGGGTCTGGAGTACAGCATTGCCCGAGGAGTCGATGCTGAAGTAGTGAGTGCTGTCCAGATACTTGGCGACCGTCGTGCCTGGTGTGTAGTTGGCGGTGGTCACCACATCATCGAACTTGACGTTGCCATACAGCGTCGGGTTGGTCTGCTCGCCGCTTTGGTAGTACGTCGGCTGGCCGTCGGTGATGAAGTAGGTCAGGTTGGTGGCACCGGTGTTGCCGGTGGCCAGGCCGCTCTGGAAGAAGTTGGCCGTGGTCTTGAATACGTCTTCATAGTTGGTACCACCGCCGGACACCATCGAATCCAGCACCGCCTTGAGCAAGACGAGAGCGTTTGGATCGTTGAGGTTGATCGCGACCGACTTGTTCACCTGGGTATCGAAATCCGCCAGGAAGATATTCACACTCCCGGACGTGTTGGCGCCCAGGCTGTCTTTGAGCGAATTGAACACCGATGTCAGCGACGCCTTCGCCGCGTTGATCGAGGTGGTGCTCATACTGCCGGAACTGTCCACCATGAACGCGATGTTGTAGTTCTTGCCCTGCACCACGTTCAGGCCGCCGATATCGGCCACGACGATGTCGTTGCCATCGGTGCCGGTGATGTTGTCACTGCCCGAAGTGCCCGTCACCGAGCTGTAGGTGGCCGGGTACACCGTGACCGGCAATTGCGCGGTGGTGATGGCCGAACCGCCGAGGCTTTCGGTGGAGGTCGAGGTGACGGTCAGGTTGAACTGGCCGCTGTAGTAGGTCGGCGGCTTGATCGTCAGGGTGCTCAGGTCCCAGCCGGTGACGTTGACTTCGCCCACGGTCTTGGTGGCCGTGAAGGTGTGCCCGGAAGCATCGGTCAGTACCGAACCGGCCGGTACGCCGCCGATCTTCACGCTCAAGGTCTCGGAGCCGTCAGTGTCGGTCAGCGCGGTGGTGACCTTGGACAGCTTCACGGTGCCGTTTTCCTGGCCTTCGTTGAGCTTGTAGCCCACGTAGTAACCGTCACCGTTGCTGCCATGCAGGTCGGACACGGTCACGCCGGCGTTGGTCAGGTCAGTGATACCGGTATACAACGGCACGCCGCTGGTGCTCAGGTCCTGGACCGCGCCGCCGTTGACCGACAGGTTGACGTCATAGCTGCCAGGGCCGGACTGGTTGGCGTGGTAGATCTCAAGGCTGTAGTAACCGCTCACCGTCGGGGTGAAAGTGCCGGTGAACTTGCCGCTGTTGGTGCCCCACTGCGCGCTGGCCACATCTTTGCCGCCGACGTTGATCACCAGGCTGTCATCGCCGGTACCGCTGAAGGTGTAGGACTTGCCGGCTTCCATGTACATCAGGCCGGAGATCTTCGAGCCTGCACCTGCTGCGACGTTGGCGGTGGACTCGACATTGGTCACGACCCCGCTGCTGTTCGGCGTGCCGGCGTTATCAATCGCGTTTTTCAGGTCGGCCGGTGCCGCGCCGTTACCGTTAGTGCCGATACCCGCGATGCTGTTCCAGCTTTGCTTGATCAGGCCGATCGAGCTCACGTTGTTGTCGGCCACAGTCAGGGTCGGTGCGTCAGCTACCGGCGTGATATCGACTTTCACCGTGGCGCTATTGCCCAAGTCCTTGCCATCAGTCGGCTGGAACTTGAACTGCGCGTAATCGGCCTGCTGGTTGCCGATGCCGGTGCCGCCATAACCGTTGGTGCCGGACTCGTTGGCGTTAGGCATGAAGCGCAACTGGCCGCCGTCGATCTGGGCTTTGGTGAAGGTTTGGCCAGCGGTTACGTTGGTCCAGGTGGCGCCATCCGCCGCCAGGTATTGCAGTTTGCCGGCCACCGGCAGGTCGGTGATCTTCACGCCGAGGCTGGCTTGTGGCGAGTCCACATCGGTGACGCCGAAGTTGGCCCAGGTCAGTGCCAGCGCCGTATCTTCAGTGCCGGTCACGGCGCTGCCAGTGGCTACCGGCGGATCGTTGACGGCCACGACGTTAATCGTGGTGGTGGCGACGTTGGAGTAGTTGCCGCCATCGGTCACGGTCACGGTAATCACGCGCGGCGTGGTGCTCGGGTCGTGGCTGCTGTTGGTGAACGTGATGTTCTTGATCTGCTGCATGTAGTCAGCCAGCGACGCCGTGCCGGTCAGTGTCAGCGTGATCTTGCCCGTGGCAGGGTCAGTCGTCGGGGTCACGGTGATGCCGGTGACGTTGGTGACGTTCAGCGAGTCGCCTTGCTGAGTGTTGGTCAGCACCACGGTGGCGCCGGTCAGTTGGGTGCTGTCCGGATCGGTAATCTTGATATCGGTGTCAGCAATCGACACGCCAGTGCCGCCTTCGGTGAACGACGTCTTATAGTCGGCACCCGTGGCGCCGCTGGAATTGTTGGCATCCAGGTCGATAACCGGCGGCGCATCGTTGTCGATGATGTTGGTGCTGACGCTGCCATTGCCGATCACCAGGCTCTCGAAGTTGCCACCGGTGGTCTTGTCGATGGTGATGACAATCTGTTCCGTCGGCTCGGTGATCTTGTCGTCGATCGTGGCGATGTTAAACGGCACGCTGCTGGAGCCGGCCGGGATCTTCACGGTGTATACGCCGTTGAAGTCCGAACCGTCGGTGGCGGTACCGCTGTACTTGAGCGTCACGGTCATATCGGTTTGTGCCGGGTTGCTCAGGGTCAGCGTGTAGTGCGCAGTGCCGCCTTCAGTCACCGAAGCGTCGCCGGTGATGCTGATGGTGGTGCTGTTAACTTCATCCGTCACTTTGGTGACCACGGTGCTGCCGTCGACGATCAGGTGTTCGTACTTGTCGCCGCCGCTGACTACGCCAGTGATCTTGGTGCTGACATCATTGGCACCCACGTACACGTCGTTAGGCGCAACAGCCGTAACGGTGCTGCTGGACTTGCCGTTGCCGATGGTAATGGTCGAGCCGTTATCCAGCTTCACCACCAAGTCGGAACCGACGTTGGTCACTGCTGCACTATTCTTGTCGACCAGGGAGGCGGTGTAGACGATCTGGCCGCCCTCATTGACCGAACCGGTGGCCTTGAGCGAGACGGTCACGTCATCGATGGTGTCGTTGATCGTGGTAGTCGCGCCGCCTGGGGTGATGCTCACACCCTCGAAGTTACCGCCGGTAGTGCCGGTGATCTTGACGGTCTGGACGCTCTTGTCGATGAACACGTCATCACTCGGAGCAGGGACGGTCACCGTGCCTACGGTCGCACCTTGCTTGATGGTGATGCTGGCGCCGTTATCGAGCTGGACCACCATGTCGGTGCCGGCCTTGTTGCTCAAGGTGGCGGTGTAGGTGATCTGGCCGCCTTCGTTGACTGCGCTTGGTGCGGTCAGCGTGACGCTGGTGAGGTCGGTGGTGCCCGGTGTGTCGGTGACGGTGGTGTTCACCGGC
>NZ_JBJGXV010000041.1:0-17241 GCF_045447295.1 Pseudomonas sp. O39 | reverse complement strand
TCTCGCTTTGCTCAAACCCGCTGCTGATCAGGCCCGTAAGCGCTTTGACGCGGATACCAGTGGGCTCTTGGGTAGTTAAACCCTAAGGCTAAAAACCAGGACGTCGTCCGGGTTTTTTTATTGGAAAGGGAAAGCTTTGACGTTTTATCTAACGCCGAACGGTAACGCGTATAGTAAGCTAATGACTTGATAGGCCGCGTTGGCATCAGTATCAAAAAGAGGTCGTATGGTCAGATTGAGTGTGATTTTGCTTGGTACTGAATTTGTTCGTAACCGTTGGCCTACATTAGCCTTTCTTGGAGTATTATGGGCAGCTATAGGTGCATTGATTTTTATAGATGCGCTTGATGGTGTTACTTATTTCCCACTACATGTATTCGGTTACCTGTTGCTAGCTGAAGCGGTATTCGTTCTGCTATTACCTATATCTCAAACAAATAAAAGATCACTGTTAAGCAAGATTAGAGGGGTGTGTTTTTTACTGCTTGGATTACTTATCGTCGATTCTCACCACGCGGCCAGCATAATTTTGGCAGTGGTTTTTGGCGTGATTTTTCTCTCTGATGGGTTCTTTCGTATTGCCGCTGCAGTTGTTGTGAGGTTTAGAGGTTGGCAGTTTTCACTGCTGGCTGGAATTTTTGAAATAGCTTTTGCGCTTTTCATTTTGGAGCCATATCCGACACTTTATGTAGGTACTGTACCAATTTGTATTGGCATGAATATTTTAATGTCTGGGTGTGTTTTAGTACAGCAGTCATTCCGACTTAAGGATGGCTCAGAAAATATAGCGGAGCTCCCCATAGGCAAATCCGCTCTCCAAACACCTAATGCAAACGTACTAGTAATTCATGTTTGGACGCCCAATGGAGCCGAGAAACAAGAGTTCGGGGGTAATCCATTGCTGAATCGTTATATTGCCGCAGTAGACAAAAATGGTGTCGTTTCGGCGGGACACGCAGCCATTGAGTGTGGGCCTGATATTTATATCAGTCATTACCCGGATGAGGACATCGACCGCAATACCAATGATTTTGTCCGGCTACTGCGGGCGACGCCGAATAACGATGTAGCAGGTCGGTTTTTACCGAGCTATCCAAGTGAAGTGGCGGATTGGTGTCCGTCCACGATCCAGATAAAATTTATGATTTATAATCTAGAACGGCTAAATTCGTTCTGGAACACGTATCGACTGAATCCCACTTATAATCTTACGAGTCGCAATTGTTCAAGCGCTGTTGCACTGTGTCTTGAAGCTGCGTTAGACGGCACTATGAGTCATGGACGCTCAAACATGTATGATTTTTTCCGTGTGATAATTAACCCCGAGTTCTGGTTAGCCGCACAAATACGAAAAAGGGCAAATGCGATGGCTTGGACGCCAGGACTTGTGCTCGATTACGCGCGAGCGTTGAACGCTGCAATTGAATCCCCTCCTCTGACATGGTTTGGATTGTGCGCAAATGCTAAAAGAGCCTGCATCTACATTGAGGATGCGGTGCGCGGCCGCCAACCCCATACTTTAGATCCGTCCACTTCGCGATCTGAAAAGTCATCGGATAATAAGTGATACAGCAGTGATTGATTAATCCTGTGAACGACCCCCATGAAAGACAGGACACCGTTCCCCCCTTACGATAAGGGATAGACAAACGGTTATGGTTATGACTAACAGCAACGATAAGAGTGGGGAGCTTTTGGGCCAGTAGTGGAGCCCAGAGCAAAAATTGGCAATTGTTCGCGAGAGTTTTGAGCCAGGGCAAAGCGTTTCGGTGGTGGCTCGGCGCAACGGCATCAATGCCAACCAGCTATTCTTGTGGCGCAAGTTGTATCAGGACGGGAGCTTGTCGGCGGTCAGTGCTGGCGAAGCGGTGATGTCTGCCTCCGAGCTGAGCGATGCGTTCAAGCAGGTCCCTGAACTGCAACGGATGCTGGGCAAGAATTTGCGTTTATGGAGCCGATTCCAGACCCTTTTTTCTGTAAGCGCTCAATAAACCCCACCGACGTCAAGATGGGTGGCACGCTTAGCTAGGCGATACCGGCGAGCAGTTCCACGGCAACACCGCTTCGTAATATTCAACCGAGGTCGCCAGTGGCAACCGTTCTAATGCGTGGCGCAGCCACTCGTAGGGCTCTTGGTCGTTGGCTTTGGCAGTCTCGACCCGGCTGTAAAGTTGAGCGCTTGCCCTAGCGCATTTGGGCGTATCGCTGAACAACCACTTCTTTCTTCCTATCACGAAGGGCCTGATCGCACGTTCTGCGGCGTTGTTGTCGATCGGCAAGTAGCCTTCCTCGACATACCGTTCGAGTTTGTTCCAGTTACTCGCCAAGTAGCTGATGGCTTTGCCCAGGGCGTTCTGAGACGTAACTTATGGCTGCGTCTTTTCCATCCAGCTTTTTAACTGAGCCAGCACCGGCAGGCTCCGCTCACGACGACCGACTTTACGATCATGCTCGCCCGCATCTTTCAGATCACGCTCGACGCCATAAAACTTATTGATCAGGTTCAGTGCGATATCAGCGCGCCCCGTCTTGCCTTTCGACTGCACTTTTTGCGCCTCAACAAACTTGCGCCTTGCGTCCTCCCAGCAGCCCAAACGTTCGACTCCGGCCTGCGCGCCCAACGCGTTATACACGGCATAATCATCGGTCATCACGTAGCCACGATATAGAGCAGGAGTGTCGGCACCTCCTGCGCGCGGCTGGTGGAGTAGTCAAAAAGGATTCTCACTTTAACAATGATGCCGAAAGATGGCGGTCTATTCAGTTAGTTTCAATATATGCAATTGTGATATCTAAAAGGGCGCCCTATACTCTCGGGATTCATCCGGATCAGCCGGACGAGTACTAAGAGACGATCGCAAGAGGTCAGACATAAAATTTCCATGCCCGACTTGCTGACTGATAAAAATCGGTTGGGTCACTGGGCCCTCAAGGTAAAGCATATGAAATTAAAAAGTAGAGTCGCAATCATTACCGGAGCCAAACGGGGTATTGGTTATGCTATCGCTGCGCGTTTCATTAGGGAAGGTGCGCATGTTGTACTTGCCGATGTGAATGACGCTACCTCAGAAGCTCTATCGCTAAGTAGTAAATTGGGGCGAGCCATTTCTATAAAAACGGATGTGAGTAATGATTCTGACGTCAGGGAACTAATCCGTCAGACAGTAGAAGTTTTTGGCCGCATTGACATTTTGGTCAATAACGCCGGCGTCGAGTTTGCTAAAACCGTAGTAACAACTACAGAAGCTGAGTGGGACCAATTGATGGCCGTTAATCTCAAAGGAGTATTCCTCTGTTCGCGCGCCACAATTCCTGTGATGCAGGAGCAGAAAGGCGGAGTGATCATCAACATTGCGTCCGAATTAGGCCTGGTCGGTGAAGCTGGGGTTGCGGCTTACTGCGCGTCAAAGGGAGGAGTAGTGATGCTCAGCAAGGCGTTGGTTATTGATCATGGTCCGCAAGGAATCCGCGTGAACTGCCTGTGCCCAGGCCCTGTCACTACAAAGTTGCTCGAAGATGTCTTCGCCAGTAGTGATAACCCCATAGCAATGCGTGAAGCTTTTGAAAGTCAGACAGTGCTCAAACGCCTTGGTCGCCCAGAAGAAATTGCAGACGCTGCAATTTTTCTCGCCTCTGACGACTCGTCATTCATGGCTGGTGCTGATCTAGTCGTAGACGGTGGCTGGACAACGCGCTAATCGATTCCGAATAAATCGTAAGCTCCCATCAAACTGGCTGAGCCCTGCCTGCCTGCATTCAGCAGGCCAGCCAGATAGGCTTGGATCTCGGCGAGTTCGCTTTAACCACCCTCATATTGCGCTGAAGCGGCCCGCTTCATCCAACTCAATATAGGATCGGTAACGGCTGATTTCGAGAATTCTTTGTAAGCTATTTTTCACCTCAGTCTCAAACTGCTCCGTCGTGAGTCCAAGCAACCAGACAACTTCTTCGTCAACTAGTAGAAGGGCTTCTGCGTCTGACGCTAAAGTCATATTCCCTACTCCATCCTCTGTTCATCCTTAACTAATAGCCCAATTCAACCAATCATGCCACCCTGCAAGTAGGGAGGAGGAGGGTAGTGGGGTTTGCTGGGCTGCTAATTTCATAGGGTCACCTGTTTGGTTGGTGGGCCTATTGTTTGGCCTTACCCGGTGTGGCAGAACCCCTGCTGCGGACATTCTCCAACGCCATATCCATCAGTTTGGAGAGTGTCATCCCTTTTGAAACCAGGTGTTCAAGGTCTGCTGTTCCGATTCCCTGAGTCAGGTTCCAAAGTGCGGCAACGCGCCTTGCGATAATCTCTTTGGTCTCATCGAGTTGCTGGATTCGACATCGACACCGATGTGCGATTTCATCCCGAAGAAATATTGATTTCCTTTCTTCGTCTGGTGCATCTCAGGGTCACGTTTTCCGTCATTGTTCTTGGTCGAACTCGGCGCACGAATGATCGTGGCATCGACCACGGTGCCTTGGCGCAGGAGCAAGCCACGGTCGCCCAAATAGCCACTGATCACCTGCAAAATCCTACCAGCCAGCTCATGTTTTTCCAGCAGTCGGCGGAAATTGAGGATTGTGGTTTCGTCCGGTATCCGATCAAGATGCAGTCCTGCAAACTGTCGCAGGATCGTAGTTTCGTAGTGCGATTCTTCCATGGCTGGATCGCTATAACCGAAACAGTTTTGCATCAGATGAACCCGCAACATCGCCATCAACGGATAGGCCGGACGACCACCTTCGCCCTATAGGTAGTGCGGCTCAATCAGCTTGATCAAACCGTTCCAGGGTACGACCTGATCCATCTTGATTAGGAAGGGTTCACGGCGGGTTTGTTTGCGTTCGCCAGCGTATTCGGCATCAGCGAAGGACATCTGCTTCATAGGGGCTCGACCGCTCAGTGCTTGGGACTGGCGTATTTCAACAGGTTTGGAAGTCTTTTTCAGAGTTTCCCTAGCTGTAATCGTGTCTCTCGTTTTCTTCCTTCGCTACGTCAGTTGCCGCGGTGGAAGCGCCAGGAACAGGAAGCGTTCAGGACAGATTTCTACCATCAGACGCGGAACCAATTCATAGTCGGGCCAATCGGCCCGAAAGATCCACCTCGCCGTTGATGCCACTTCTGCCAAACAAGTCTATGCTGAGAGATAGTGCTGCCAATGGAGTGTGTGATGTTAGTACCCGGTGAACCAGTTAATGAGGATGATCGAATAAAGGTGTTGCAGGACCTCCATGTCCTGGACACTCCCCCTGAAGAGCGTTTTGATCGCCTGACTCGCTTGGCTAAGCGCCTGTTTGATGTTCCGATTGCACTCGTGTCTCTGGTGGACAAGGATCGTCAGTGGTTCAAGTCTTGCGTTGGACTCAGCGTGACTGAAACGTCGCGTGAAGTTTCGTTCTGTGGACATGCAATTTTGAAGAATGAAATGCTTCTGGTGACAGACGCTCGCAAGGATGAACGCTTTTTAGATAATCCATTGGTAACGGGGAAACCGTATATCCGTTTCTATGCCGGTTACCCTTTGACTGTTCCCGATGGCCACAAGATGGGCACATTGTGCTTAATCGATTTCAAACCTCGCCATTTCGATGCTGAAGATTACGCGCTACTGCGCGACCTGGCTGGCATGGCCGAACAAGAACTTATTGCCGTTCAGATGGCAAGCATCGATGAGCTGACATGGCTATCTAACCGACGTGGTTTCATGACCCTTGCCCAACATGCATTAGGCGCGTGTCAGCGACACGAAAGGTCGGCTACCCTGCTGTTTTTTGACCTGAATGATTTCAAGCAAATAAATGACGTGTATGGGCATACTGAAGGAGACAACGCCCTCAAGGTCTTTGCCGATGTGCTCCGAATCGCCTTTCGAGAATGCGATGTGGTTGGACGTCTGGGAGGTGATGAATTTGTTGCATTACTCACAGGCTCCAGTCGAGTCGAAACCTCGGCGATCATAGCGCGGTTCGAGGAGTTGTTGGAGGAGAGCAATGCTACCTTGCACCGTGGTTATGCCATCCGCTTCAGCGTCGGTCTGATCGAATATCATCGCAAGCTTCACACAAACGTGGAAGACCTGTTAACGCACGCTGATCGCGCCATGTATGAGCATAAAAAATCTATCAGGCGCCCATAACTTACATCATCATGGGTCGTGCGAACAGGTCCCGGTAGGGACGGCAGTTACCTGCCGCCCCCGCTCAGATCCGTACGTGCGGAACTACCGCATACGGCTCCTGCCTTGGGTAGGTGACGCAAAGCGATCCTCAGGATAAGGGTGTGCATTTTCTGGGTCTTGGTACATAGAGGTCGGCAAGGCGTCCGTAGCGTGACCATTGAAACCGATGACGCTGGCTGCGACGCTTGAGGGCTTGCCGCCATAGACGACATACCGCCAACCTAAAACCGCCAAGACGCATCAGGTTTCCCGGCACCGCGTGGTAATTGAAGTACCCACTGACAACCCGGTTAAGCCACTGACCCACGACACGAACAGGCTCATGACGTCGGCGTTTCAGCTCATCCCTAATAGCCAGTAGCGTTGCACGCATTCGCTTCTTGACCGCCAGTCGCAGTATTTGAAACCCACCGCGTAAGCGAACGGGGATTACAGGTTGCGCATCGGCATCCAGTTATGCGGCAACAACTCGGAGATCTCACTCGCTCGTTGAGTCGGTAGCCGGGTTAGGACGTCTTTCAGATAAGCATACGGATCATGTCCATTGAGCTTGGCCGACTGGATCAGACTCATCAGCGCCGCCGCGCGTTTGCCGCTGCGTAACGAACCAGCAAACAATCAGTTCTTGCGTCCAAGAGCCCATGGCCGGATTTGCTGCTCAATGTGGTTGTTATCAATAGGCACCGCGCCGTCATCCAGATAACGTGAAAAAGCCGTCCAGCGTTTCAAGCCGTAATCCAGAGCTTTGGCGATGGCCACGCCATCGTGCACCAGTTCGCGCTGGGCGATCATCCAGGCGTGCAGTATGTTAATCACGGGCACGGCTTTTTTTTGCGTAACCGTCCGGCCTGCACCCTCTCCTGAAAACCCTCAAAACTGGTCAAGATAGTGGACACCATTTTTAGTGGACACTATCTTGGATACCGTTGCCTCAGGCCGTCGAGCCGGTCGCCGACCCAACTTCCCGCCGGCGTTCAAATGCCAAGTCGTCGAGGCCACCCTCCAGCCTGGCGCCTCGGTGTCATTTATCGCTCGTGAGCATGACGGCAATGCCAACCTGGTCTTTCGCTGGCGGCATCAATATCAGGAAGGAGCATTCGGCCCGGTTAACCAGAGTGCAACGTTTTTGCCTGTCCAGGTAATCGAGGCGTCGACGGACGCATCGCACACCGTCCCGTCACAACCCGTATCTCATTCCGAGATCCTAATTGAGCTTGGCAAAGCCAAGCTGCGTATCACAGGCGCACCCGATCCGCAGACGCTGCAATTCGTCTTGCAGCAGTTATTGCGATGATTGCCCCGCCCGATGGAACCCGTATCTGGATCGCCGCCGGCTTCACAGACATGCGCCGTGGCTTCGATGGATTGGCGGCCTTGGTGCAAGCTCAACTTGAAGCCAACCCGTTCTCCGGTCAGATCTTCGCCTTTCGCGGACGGCGCGGTGACCGGATCAAGCTGTTGTAGTGGGATGGCGACGGCTTGTGCCTGTTTTGCAAACGGCTGGAGCAAGGACGCTTTGTCTGGCCGCAAGCAACCAGCGGCAGCGTGTCGCTGACGGCTACACAGTTGTCGATGCTGCTGGAAGGCATTGATTGGCGCAGGCCAATTCGTACTGCACCCGTCCTCGCAGTCTGACTTGCCACGCTGAAAAAACTCCAAGTAACATTCGGTCATGACTCTCTCGACCGACTCCCTGCCTAACGATCTCCAAGCCTTGAAGGTTCTGGTCGCTACCCAGCGCGTAGAGATCGAGCGCTTGACGATGATGATCGGCAAGCTGCGGCGCACGCAGTTCGGTCGCAGCTCCGAGCAACTGGACGCGATGATCGATCAGCTTCAGTTGAGCCTTGAAGAGCTGCAAGTCAACCAAGCCGAAATGACACCTCCCGTCGAGCCAGCACCTCGCTCAGTTTCGCGCCGTAAACCGTTGCCCGAACACCTGCCTCGCGAAATACACGTGCATCAGTCCGAGTCGCAATGTTCTGGCTGCGGTGGGGCGCTTCGCCACTTGGGTGAGGATGTGTCCGAAGTGCTGGAGTACGTTCCGGCACGTTTCAAAGTCATTCACCATGTCCGTCCTAAGTGGGTTTGCCGCTGCTGCGAGCACATCGCTCAGGTGCCGGCACCGAGTCGCCCAATAGCCCGAGGCCTTGCCGGCCCTGGTCTACTGGCCCATGTGCTGGTCTCCAAGTTTGTCGATCATTTGCCGTTGTATCGACAATCCGAGATCTATGCTCGTGAGGGCGTGGATCTGGAGCGCTCAACACTGGCCGACTGGGTCGGCCAGAGCAATCAGTTGCTGCGACCACTGATCAACGCCCTTGAGCACCACGTCATGAGCGGCCACAAAGTCCATGCCGATGACACACCGATTGGCGTGCTCGCGCCGGGCAACGGCAAAACCAAAACGGCTCGCCTGTGGACGTACGTGCGTGACGACCGACCTGCCGGTGATACGACACCGGCGGCGGTCTGGTTTGCCTACTCACCTGATAGCAAGGGGCAGCATCCCCGCGCGCATCTCAGGATTTTCAGAGGAATCTTGCAGGCTGACGGCTATGCCAGTTTTGCTCAGCTGTATGCCACGGGTACGATTGAGGAAGCCGCGTGCTGGGCCCACACCCGCCGCAAATTTTACGATGTCTACAAAGACCAGGCTTCACCACTTGCTGGCGAGGTGCTGCAACGGATTGCGGCACTGTATGTCATCGAGAGCGAGATTCGAGGGCAACCGCCCAACCTACGAAAAACGGTTCGGCAAAGCCGGGCCAGTCCGTTGCTGAAACAGCTGCAAGCATGGCTTAACCAGACGCTGACTCAAGTATCGGAAAAATCAGCATTGGGCGGTGCGATCTTCTATGCCCTCAATCGGTGGCAGGCCCTGACGCGCTACTGCGACGATGGCGTGATCGAAATCGACAACAATGCCGCTGAACGCGCATTGCGCGCCGTCGCATTGGGGCGCAAAAATTACCTATTTGTCGGTTCCGATGCTGACGGAGGGCGAGCAGCGGCCATTTACAGCCTGGTGGGTACTGCTAAATTAAACGGATTAAATCCGCAGGCCTATCTGACCTACGTGCTTGAGCGCATCGACGAACATCCCGTTAACCGGGTGAGCGAACTGCTGCCCTGGAATATTCCTCTCAACCACACTGACTACTACAAGGCCGCCTGACCCATGGTTAAAACTGTCAGCCTACCCAAGCCTGCACCTGATCTCTTGCTGCTGCACATCGAGCTGAAGTGGATCACCCCGATAATCTGGCGTCGCTTCGTAGTCCCTGAAAACATTACCTTGGGCAAGCTGCATCGCGTGATTCAGGCTGTGATGGGCTGGAGCGACAGTCATCTGCATGAGTTTGAAATAGCGGGTGAAAAATACGGGATGCCCGATCCTGAGGGTTGGGGGCCGCCGGTGAATCCAGAAGCTCGCAAGACACTGGTCAAAGCGCTACTTGGTAAACAGACGTTTGACTACCTCTACGACTTTGGTGACAGCTGGGATCACCGAATCAAAATCGAGAAAACGTTACCAGCAGTCACAGCACCTCAGTTGCCGTATTGCATTGACGGCGCGAATGCTTGCCCACCGGAGGATGTTGGTGGAGCGCCGGGTTACCAGGATTTTCTCGAAGCCATGGCAGACCCCAAGCATCCAGAACACGACGACATGGTGGGCTGGTATGGCGAAGTATTTGAGCCAGCGGCATTTGACTGCGAGCGGGTGAATCAGTGGTTTAAGAGGATCAAGGTTTGAGTTGCAAGGCGGTGTAGCTCGGACACTTACTTTTTTGCCGTATTCGTCGCCGTAAATCGGGTTCCAAGTCGCGGATCTCACTTTCTATTTCGTATAGCAACTGGATATAGCGCAGGGCTTGCTCTGCCAGCTGGCTTGTGTTCCTGGCGTGCAGATCGAAGAACTTACGCCGCGCATGGGCCATGCAGCCAATTTCGGTGACGCCCAGTGCAAAGATGGCATTGTAACCACCAAAATCGTCGCACACCCGTTTGCCTTTCCAGTCTTGCAGGAAGTTGCGGGCATGTTCGCCCGAGGGGCTTGGGCTGAAGTCGTACACCACTGCGCGGATATCGGCAGACGCGTTGGTTGCATAGGCCCAGACGTAGGACCGATGGGTTTTCTTCGCACCAGGTATGAGCACCTGTACCGGCGTTTCATCGGCGTGCACCACGTTGTGGGCAAGTATCACTTCGCGAAGCGCATCAACCAGTGGTTGCAGTTGCACACCGCACAGGCCAACCCACTGCGCCAGCGTCGAGCGTTGGATGGCGAGGTCGGCCCGGCCAAACATCTTTTCCTGACGGTACAGCGGTAAGTGATCACCGTATTTGGCTATCATCGTTGGGCTGTGTATCGCCGGTGAATCGGCTTGTTTCAGGGATTAACATTTTTTCAATTCTCCATGAGTGAAAACAAGCGTCCAGCTTGTAAATGTGTAGCGGCGTTGCTGAGCTATCAACGTTCTAAATTGTCCTTGTTTTGTAGACGCTCTGATTAAGCTCGAAGTAACCATAAACGCGCATATGCATATTTGCAGGAAAAAAAGCACAAGCGCATAAAGGATATTGGAAACTGCGACTTATCCCGATCGATGAAAACTCTGGATGATCCGATTTACTTCTGCGCGACAGCGGCACCTCGAAATTTCCCTGAAATGGGTCCGTATATGCAGAAAATATGATCGACGTTCAGATTATTGAGCACTTTTGCGCTTGGTCGTCTTTCTTAAACTTGCAACTCGACCACGACCATCAGCTGTTTGCGGGCCATTCGTAGATTTAACAGGGCTTACAATAATGGTCATCAACCTGGCGCGAAAGCGCACTTTCACGGAGCCTAACTTGCGGTTGATCGCCCTAATAAGAAGCTCGATCTTGCACTTGGGTTTGGAGAAGCTGACTAAAATCTATAATGAGAACTTAATGTGGTCGACGTGCGCGATTTTAGTGTCTTGATGGGCTCGGAATTTTTCCATATGTCACTAATATAAAATAAAGCGTCCAATAATCTGGAGCGCTTTATTTTGGGTTTTGTAAATGCTTTACATACGGCTGATTTTGTAAATCTGCCACCTGAAAAGCGACTAAGAAAACTAGGCTGCATAGTACTTGGTACTAATCGCCGTCCTGACTCACAGAAAACTTTATGGCTGAATTGGAGGCTTGTCCGCCTCAACATCATCGTTGTTATCATCTGCCTTAATTAGGACGTTGCTGTCCTCGTCAATTTGATACGGAACATCCGCCTCTACGCCACCCGTACCTGTTTTGACGACCACATTTGTGTAGCGCTTGCCGTCCCAGCATCGAAAAACAAGAGTCGAATTTTCCCCTCCTGAGAGCGTTGAACCGAGGCTCCCCATCAGCCTGCTGTCAGCACCTGCAGTTAATACGCAGTTCTTACCAGCTGTCAGTTTACTGCGATCACCGGCCATCAGAACACTATCGTCACCGGCGGTAAGTTTGCTCCTGTCGCCAGCAGTTAAATAACTGTTTCTGCCTGCCAAGAGTTTGCTGCGATCACCCGCTGTTTGGTTACTGTCTGCACCGGCAGTAAGTTTGCTACGATCCCCCGCCATCTGAATGCTATTAGCACCGGCTATCAACGTGCTACGAGAACCCGCTGTTTGCGAACTACCTTTCCCAGCGATCAACATACTTTTATGCCCTGCAATCTGAGTGCTTTCATGGCCTGCAATCAGCGTACTTTTATGACTTGCAATCTGGTTGCTGCCGTATCCGGCAGTCAGGCTACTACGCATGCCTGAGGTAAGGCTGCTGCCGTACCCCGCTGTAAGTACACTGTGAAGTCCGCTGATTAGGGTGCTGCCGTAGCCAGCTGTCAGAAAACTGCGCATGCCGCTAGTCAGACTGCTCCCATAACCAGCAATCAGCGAGCTGTCCTGCCCAGCAGTTCCGGTGCTGCCATAACCAGCGGTGAGCGTGCTATCGCGATCGGCCATCTGGGTACTGCCATAACCTGCAGTCAACGTACTCCCATAACCGGCGGTTTGTGAACTGCCGTAGCCGGCCATCAACGAGCTGCCAAATCCTGCTGTTTCCGTACTGCCGTAGCCTGCGGTCAGCGTACTGCTATCCAACGCAGTTAGCGTGCTGCCATAACCCGCGGTCAGGATACTCTCGAAACCTGCGGTCTGGGTGCTGCCATAACCTGCGATCAGGGTGCTTTCGTAACCAGCAGTCAAAGTGCTGCCATAACCCGTCGTGAGGCTGCTTTTGTAACCCGCGGTTTGTGTACTTCCGTAACCGGCAATCAGCGTACTGTTGTAGCCCGCCGTTGAAGTGCTTCCATAACCGGTAGTCAGCGAGCTCTCTTCTTGGGCCGTCTGGGTACTACCGTAGCCTGCGGTCAAAATACTTTTGTATCCCGCGGTTTGAGTACTTCCATATCCGGCAATCAGTCTGCTTTCGTAGCCAGCAGTTGATGTACTACCGTAGCCGGCAGTTAACCAACTTTGATCCTGAGCCGTCTGGCAACTGCCGTAACCTGCTGTCAGCGTAGACTCGTAGCCTGCAGTCTGGGTGCTGCCGTAGCCCGCAATCAATGAACTTTGTTAACCCGCAGTTGAAGTGCTGCCGTAGCCCGCAGTCAGAGTGCTCTTATATCCCGCTGTTTGAGTACTGCCGTAGCCTGCGATTAACGTACTTTTAAATCCTGCAGTTGAAGTACTGCCATATCCCGCAGTAAGTGAGCTGTCCTCTTGAGCTGTTTGCGTACTGCCGTAGCCCGCAGTCAGGGTGCTCTCATATCCTGCGGTTTGAGTACTACCGTAGCCTGCGATTAACGAACTATTAAATCCGGCAGTTGAAGTACTACCATATCCCGCAGTAAGTGAACTGTCCTCCTGAGCTGTTTGCGTACTGCCGTAGCCCGCAGTGAGGGTGCTCTCATATCCCGCGGTTTGAGTACTGCCGTAGCCTGCGATCAGCGAACTGTCTGGGCCCGCGGTGCTCGTACTGCCATAACCAGCGGTGAGTGAACTGCCTTCTTGTGCCGTCTGCGTGCTGCCATAGCCGGCAGTCAGAATGCTTCCGTAACCGGCGGTCTGGGTACTTCCGTAACCGGCGATCAATGAGCTGTCATAACCACTGGTTTCAGTACTTCCGTAACCAGCAATAAGATCACTGCTTTCCTGAGCGGTCTGAGTGCTGCCATATCCCGAAGTCAGAATGCTTTTGTAACCCGCAGTCTGGGTGCTGCCATAACCTGCAATCAACGCACTTGCGTGACCGGCGGTCTGCGAGCTGCCGTAACCGGCAGTCACCATACTGTAAGGTCCGGTGGTGGCCGTGCTGCCGTAGCCAGCGGTGAGATCACTGCCTTCCTGAGCCGTCTGAGTACTGCCGTAACCCGCAGTCAGGGAGCTTTCTTCCCCCGCAGTTTGGGTGCTGCCATAGCCCGCGATCAATGAACTGTCGGAGCCTGCGGTGCCTGTGCTGCCATAACCGGCGGTGAGATCACTGTCTTTGCGGGCTGTTTGCGTACTGCCATAACCGGCAGTCAGAGAGCTTTCTCCGCCGGCAGTTTGAGTGCTCCCGTAGCCGGCAATCAGCGAACTATCGGACCCGGCAGTGCTCGTACTGCCATAACCGGCGGTGAGATCACTGCCTTCCTGAGCTGTTTGGGTGCTGCCGTAACCGGCGGTCAAGGAGCTTTCGCCACCGGCCGTTTGCGTGCTGCCATACCCGGCAATGAGCGAACTGTCGGAGCCGGCAGTGCCGGTGCTGCCGTAGCCGGCGGTGAGATCACTGCCCACCTGAGCTGTCTGGGTACTGCCGTAACCGGCGGTCAAGGAGCTTTCGCCCCCTGCCGTTTGCGTGCTGCCATACCCGGCAATGAGCGAACTATCGGAGCCTGCGGTGCCGGTGCTGCCGTAGCCGGCAGTGAGATCACTGCCCACCTGAGCCGTCTGGGTACTGCCGTAACCAGCGGTCAAGGAGCTTTCGCCTCCGGCTGTTTGCGTGCTGCCATACCCAGCAATGAGCGAACTGTCGGAACCTGCGGTGCCGGTGCTGCCGTAGCCGGCGGTGAGATCACTGCCTACCTTGGCAGTTTGTGTACTGCCGTACCCCGCCATCAGGGAGCTTTCATCGCCGGCGGTTTGTGTACTGCCGTAGCCGGCAATGATCGAACTATCAGAACCCGACGTTCCGGTACTGCCATAGCCTGCAATAAGTGTGCTGCTATCTCCGGCAGTTTCAGTGCTGCCGTAGCCGGCAATGAGTTGGCTCTGATTAGCGCCAGTGAGCGTACTGCCATACACGGCCGTTTCCAACTTTGTATATTACGTATAGTTGTACGGCGGCTGAGGACATTGGAAGTGTTGTTAGCACTCACCGGCAAGGCAGAAAGGAAATCCCTTGTCTCAGGCGATACATCAGCAGCAACAAATTCCTCAACCAAGTTTTTCGTTGATGCCTCATACTTAGCAGCATTATCGGAAATGTAGTCCAGTGCACTACTTCGCGTGCCCACGTGGACTACGTCCGCGCGAGAAAATTTCACACCTTCATCATCTTCTAAAAAAATCAAATCGCCAACTGCTACTTCACACACAACCCATTTCGCGTCTGCCTGCATACTCAACTGAGCACTTGCGTCTTGCCCCCAAAGTGCGCCTGTCAACCCATTTTCGAGTTTTATTGTGGGCTCCCAAAATTTGCATTCGACCAATCCTGATGTAGGCCATATAAGGCCGCAGTAATCGGTCATATTATTAGCGCATGTCCGCAGAACCAGAACTTTATTGGTTTTCATTTAGTACAACCTTCATATTTTGTTTCTCTGAAATCCTTTGGGGGCAAACGTCCATGATATATCCTTGTCTACAATGTCTATTCTAACTGTAGTCTTGTATGGCTTTGGCTTATTAGAAACTTCAAGCCTAGTCGAGCTATGACTGCGCTGCCGAGGTTAGAAATCGGTAACGACCGGAGGGCACGTTTTCCGATGTGCGGTCGATAAGGGCGCTTGTTTGTAACCGTATGGAATCACAGTGATCGATCTTGGCTTTTTACACTGTAGCTTAGGTCCGCTTTTAGCCCAGAGTGTGTGAAAACACCTGTGTAGGTGCCTAAGGCCAGCGGCCCTGGGCGAGGCGAATTCTCGAACATTTGCCAAACTCAGCGCCGATAGCGCGTCAGAGCGTTTATGAAGCGTATTCGCAACTTTTGGATCAGTAAAGCTGGGGTTTAGGTCGCCATCGCCTTCAGCAAGCCTTCTGTATCGATAATCTTCATAACGAGATTCAAATTATGGGCGATCACATTCACTCATTTTCGCAATCGCCGAGTTCACTTTTCGAGTTAGGAAGTGCGTTGCCCCTTTTCCATTTTAAGAAGCCAAGGTCGACTCACTATGATCACATTCGGTTGCAAACAAACACCCTCGTCGACCGTACATCGGAAAATGTCTCCTCAGGTAGTTACCGATTTTTAATCTCGGCAGCGCAGCCGTAGCTCTACTATGCTGTAAGTTTTCAATGAGCCAAAGCCATGGAAGACCACCGTCCGATTTGTTTCGCGCTCTTTAATCCAAATTTAAAGTATCTCTTGCGCGGCTTCGATGCCCATACCGTTCCTTTTTTTCCGAAAAATAAATGCGAAATTGGAGGGAACCATGAGTAATATTATCGCTAGCGGCGAGCCATCTGAAGCAGTCCGTCTCATCGTCAAGGTTTATGCCAGTTTGCTGCTCGCAGGATTTGCGCTTATTCCAGCCTATCTGATTGGCTATTTATTCTACTTTCAAGACCCCACACTTATATTCGAGAACCACGTGTTCCATATAATTGTGATCTCGGCAGCCACCTTAGAAGGTTTATTTGTTACTTACGTAACGTGGCTCTGCTATCAGTCATCGGGAGAACCGCTGCTGCGATGGATGACGCTTGGCTTTGTTGGTTTTGTACTGATCTACGCGTTGCATGGTGCGTTCACTGGGCTAGCACACCACAATATGTGGCTTTTCCTGCTTTATGGACCGGCCTCTCGACTAGTCTTGGCTATTCTTCTGTCAGTCGGAATACTGTCGTACTACCGCCCATCTGATGCTGCGGACCAACGAATGACCCCATGCATGTGGTTGACCTGGGTAGGACTATTTCTTCTGGTTGACCTAGCAGTGGCATACATCGCGAATTCGCCAATCGCCGGCCATCTGGCGGTGCGCCTGTCGCTGGAAGGTGGCGCTCTTGTATTTTCCACACTCAACGTGATCATGCTCCTGCTGCACCGTACCCGTTCGCAATTGATGGTGATTTTTGTCATATCGGTCACGGCGTTCGCGTTGTCATCCTTAGCATTCATCCTTGCACGTCCTTGGAACCACATGTGGTGGCTCGCTCATGCGATCTTCGCCGCTGGATTCTTTCTATTGAGTTATGGAGTAGTGCAAGCGTTTCTAACCACGCGTTCTTTCTCGACAATTTACAGCCAAGAGGAGCTGATGGTGCGTCTTGCCGAGGCAATGGTGTACACCGAGAATGCTCTGATGGAGCTTCAGCGCACCAATCAAGAACTTGGCCACCTCGCGGCGACCGATCCACTGACTGGAGCTGATAATCGGCGCCGGTTCACGGAACGGGTCGAAGCTGAAATTGAACGAACCAAACGTGGTGGTGCACCATTCTCCGTATTGGCACTTGACCTGGACAATTTCAAATCAATCAATGATCGCTTCGGGCATCAGGTTGGTGATGACATCCTGAGGGAGTTTGTGCAGAAATGCCTCGACTCGATCCGGCCATATGACGGAGTAGCCAGAGTGGGCGGGGAGGAATTCATGATATTGCTACCTCAGACCTCACTAGAGGGCGCGCATATAATCGCTGAGCGCCTCCGAATCGCCGTTGAAAATAACGTTTTTAATAACAGCTTTCATCGGTTAATCGACGTGACAGTGAGCATCGGTATATCGCAATCTGGCCCAGACGGCGACACCATCGAGGTGATTCTGGATATAGCCGATCAACGTTTGTATCACGCCAAACATCAAGGCCGTAACTGCGTGGTCACTACACTCCGAACC
>NZ_JBJGXV010000040.1:0-23663 GCF_045447295.1 Pseudomonas sp. O39 | reverse complement strand
CACCAGGTTGGTGGCGTCGGTGATATTGCTGGTCGGGGTGAACGTTGCCGTCCAGGTGACACCGCCATCGCTGCTGCTCACGGCCGTCAGCGTGCCGTTGGCGATGGTCAGGTCGGCGTTGCTGAACCCGGTCACCGCTTCGGAGAAGGTGAAGGTCACCAACGATGTATCGCCGATTTTCAAGGCTGTGTCAGCGAACACGACAGTGGCCGTCGGGCGCTGGTTGTCGATGGCGTAGTTGTTGGAGTCGGTGGTGCCGCTGCCGGCATTGCCGTTCAAGTCACTGACCCCGCTGTTGTCCAGGGTGATCAGGTTGGTGAGATCGGTAATGTTGGCGGTCGGCGTGAAGGTTGCCGTCCAGGTGATCCCCCCATCGCTGCTGCTCACGGCGCTCAGCGTGCCATTGGCGATGGTCAGGTCGGCATTACTGAAACCCATCACGGCCTCGGAGAAGGTGATGGTCACCAACGATGTTTCGCCGATTCTCAAGGCGTTGTCGGCGACGACGATGGTCGCGGTCGGACGCTGCGTGTCGATGGCGTAGTTGTTGGAGTCGGTGGTGCCGCTGCCAGCATTGCCGGACAGATCGGAGATGCCGGTGTTGTCCAGGGTGATCAGGTTGGTGGTATCGCTGACGTTATTGGTTGGCGTGAAGGTCGCCGTCCAGGTGATCCCGCCGTCGCTGCTGCTCAAACCGCTCACGCTGCCGTTGGCCACGGACAGATCGGCGGTGGTGAAACCGGTCACGGCCTCGCTGAAGGTGATGGTGACCTGCGAGGTTTCCCCAGCCTTGAGCGCGGTGTCCGCGACGACAAGGGTGGCCGTCGGGCGCACAGTGTCGATGGCGTAATTGTTGGAATCGGTGGTACCGCTGCCGGCGTTACCGGCCAGATCAGCGATCCCGGTATTATCCAGCGTGACCAGGTTAGTGGTGTCGGTGACACCGCCGCTCGGCGTAAACGTCGCCGTCCAGGTAATGCCTCCGTCGCTGCTGCTCACGGCGGACAACGTACCGTTGGCGATGGTCAGGTCGGCGTTGATGAAACCACTGATCGCTTCAGTGAAGGTGATGGTCACCAGCGACGTTTCACCGACTTTCAGGGCCGTGTCAGCAACAACGATAGTGGCCGTCGGGCGCTGGGTATCGATTACATAATTACTGGAATTGGTGGTACCGACACCCACGGTACCGTCAGAGACGGCCGCCACACCGGTGTTGTCCAGGGTGATGACGTTGGTGGTGTCGGTAATGCCGTTGGTCGGCGTGAAAGTCGCGGTCCAGGTGATACCGCCGTCGTTGCTGTTCACGGCCGTCAACGTGCCGCTGGCGATGGTCAGGTCGGCATTGGTGAAACCACTGACTGGCGCGTTGAAGGTGATGGTCACCAGCGAGGTTTCGCCAATTTTCAAGGCGCTGTCCGCGAGTACGATGGTCGCGGTCGGAGGCTCGACGTAGTTTGGGTTATACGTGCCGCCGGTGGTGTAAACCGCAGCAGTGGAACCGGGCGAGGCGCCCGTCGAACCACCGTTTGACGGACCTCCAGTACCACTGGCCGCCGCGTTGCCGGTCATGGCGGCGACGTTGGCAGCGGTGATCAACACCGTGCCGCCGTTGTTCCAAATGGCCCCGACGGCACGGCCACTAACACCGCCGTTTCCAACATTGCCGCCGCTGCCACCGCCACCGCCGCCGCCACCCGCCGCGATGTTGTTGCTGATGACCGATGTGCCGATGAGTTTTAAGGTGCCGGTCGATGCATTGTAGATACCACCTGCCGCGTTACCACCAGCGCCGCCGACCGCGTTCCAGCCCGAACCACCACCGCCGCCACCAATGGACAGCGTGCCATTGGTCGCAGAGCCGCCGTTGCCGCCGTGACTGTAGCCGGAGGCGCCATTACCGCCGACGCCGCCAATGCTGGTACCGCCGCGCCCGCCCATGTCGTTCTGGGTGTAGCCGCCGCCATAACCACCGGTATTGGCAGAGCCGGCCCCACCGGCATAGCTCAAGTTGCCTGGGCCCGTCGAACCACCATGGCCACCGTTACCGCCACCGATCCCACCGCCGCCACCGCCGCCGCCACCGGAGTATCCGGATAAGCCACCGCCGCCGCCGCCACCGGAAGCGGCGTTGGCAGTGACCGTCACGTTATTGAGCGTAAGAATGCCGGCGTTGAAAATCCCGCCACCCATGGCGCCCGCCGCTGCCGCGCCACCGTTACCGCCATTGCCGGCCACCAGTCCCTTGGTGATCACCAGCCCGTCCAATGTCACGGTGCTGCCGGAAGTGACTTCCACCACACGGGTCTTGTATTGCCCATCGAGGGTCACGTCGGCCACGCCGTCGTTATTCAGATCGCCATCGACGGTGATGTTCTTGTTGATCAACAACTCGGAGTTGAGCTGCACGGTCATGCCGGCGTTGAAGGTGACAATGTCGCCGTTTTGCGCAGACGCCAGTGCCGTACGCAACGAGCCGACTCCCGAGTCGAGGTTGTTAGTCGCGGTCCAGGTGGCTAGGCCCCACTGATATTCGCTCATTGCCTTGGTCGACAGGACGTTGGCGCTTTCGATGGTGCCGGTGGCAATTTCCAGATCCCAGTCGCCGCCGACACCGGTGCGGTTGTTCGAAGCGGCCACATCCCTTCCGGTCAACTGCGCCAGCGAGTCGACTAAATTCAAGCCGCGATCACCCTCGGCGGTGTAGCAGCCGTAAATCAGGATGTCGCCACCAACGTTCATGTCCTTGCCGATTTCGCCGAGGATTGCGCTGCGCTGCGCGACATTGTCGGCAGACAGATAACTGTTGCCCAGCCACAGATCGCCTGCGTTGCCGTGCGCAATAATCTGCACCGAGCTGACGCCTTGATGCTGATCGAGATAATCGGCGATCTGCTGCAAGCCGTCCTGGGTCGCGTTGAGTTTCACCACCTGAGTGCCGGGAGCAATGCCCTGGAGCAGGCTGTCGGCGTCCTTGACCCGTGAATCGACGAATACCACGCTCTGCCCCGGCACTGCGACGGGGCTGACGGCCGGTGTCGCATCGGCCTGACCGTGGGTGTCATTACTGGCCACCGGCTGATCGGCCGTCGGCGTTTTCGCTGCATCCGCCGTGGTGTGGCTGTCAGCCTGGGCAGCGGTATCGGCCACCGTCGCCGCAACGGCTCCGTCGAACAGCATGCGCGGTTCCAGCGACATGATCATCGGCGCGGCAAGCGTCTGCTGACATTCGGTTACTCGCGACTTCTGCTTGCTCCACCACATGCTGCTCACCCGGATTCGAACACAGTTGTTGACGCATCAATGAAAAACGCCGCGATCAGTTGACCGCGGCGTCGGACTTCATACGAATGACATTGGCAGCGCTGGCTGAGCCATCAAGCCAAAAAGACAAATCAGCGTATTGCTTGAACAGGTCAGGCGGCAGAATCGTGCGCCGTGACTGCAGAGCAACCTTGGGTTTGACCTTGTGCAGGCCGGCAACACCAAGGGCTTGATCGAATTCCGGCGCGTCGTACGCCAGATGTTCAAAATCGTGTTCGAACCACGGCTCGCCGATAAAATCGTAGACCAGCCGCAGCACTCGCTCCGGGGCCTGAGTCAGCAACTCGTAATCAATGATCAGCAACGAGTCGGCGTGCTCGCCGTAATAGGCTTCCTTGAGCGCCGCCCAGGCAAAACCCACCAGCCGGTTACGCTGAGCCAGGGTTTCGCAGCGGCTGTAGACCGTGTTGCGCTCGACGGCGTCACCGAACAGCTTGGTGTTTTCGTAAGGGTTGGCGCGATAGAGCCGTTCAAGGCTGTCCATCACCCACGCAACGTTGCGTACGCAAGCGATGATTTTGGCTTTGGGGAACAGGTCGTTGAGCGCGGGCAGCCGCGAGCTCCACTGCCGGTTGGTGTCAAACACAACCGGTTTGTCGGTCTTGTCGGCGTAGTAGGAATCGAAAAGACCACGCAGCAGACGGCGGCGCGTCTGGGTGTCGATCACCGCGCCGAACTCACTGCCGGCGCTGCATTGCTCGAGCACGCTGGAAAAGAGAGAGCCAACCGGGCTGGTCATACCGGCGTGAAAGCGCGGATTCTGCAAAAAGATCGCAGAAAGCAGGGTCGAGCCTGAGCGCGGCAAACCGGCGACAAAGTGGAACTGCTGCAATCCATTCACCGTAATCGAAAGTCCTTTTGTTCGACGAAGCGTAGTTCAATATCTGCCTTACTACTAGCAGTGGTTTAAAAAACAACAATCAAAGCCCCAACATTTGATTGATAGCAAGCAGGTGAAACGTTTAAGTAACGAATGAAATTTTCCACTGGTTCTGGCATAGATATTCCCGTTTACGCGCCACCAGCGCGCACTTCGGCGCTGAATTGACAAGTTGTCCAGTGGGCATGAATCGCTCCGGATTTTCTAGACATTCTCCAGACTCGCTGAGTAATGCTTTCCAAACTGTTCTCGTTCTACAATAGCCGACGTGGCATTTCGTCAAAGGTTCTAGACAAGGAGGATGTGGAGATTGAAGATAAACTGGCAGGGTCTACTACCCATCGCGGGAAAAGTCGTCGTGATTGAAGATGATTCGACGCTTCGCATGCTCATGACAGATATTCTGAAGGAAATTGGCGCTCAATGCTCAGCGTTTGAGTCAGCAGATGATGCTCTTGTGTACCTGCTTGAAACAAACGTTCCCCATCCCCTCTTGGTCGTAGATCAAGCCCTTCCAGGGCAAATTCAAGGCGTCGAGTTTATCGAAATGGTAAAAAGAAAATGGCCCACGACTGGAGCTATTTTGATGTCTGGATATTTGCTGGAGTCGGCAATACTGCCTCCTCTGACAAAATACTTGCAAAAGCCTTGGTCACTGGATGAATTTGTGGTGGCCGTGTCAGAGGTTCTCCAGCCAGATACCCCCCTAAGCAGAATCTAAATCGCCAGGCATTCAATCACCCATAAGACTCACGGAAATTTTCGGTTCTTCACGGATTACCGGGAAAGACGCTCTTGATCTTCATGAAAAAGAATTCGCTATCCCGGTAACCGTACGCCATCCGTTTGATGACCTTTATTCGATTGTTTATGCCTTCCAACTGCCCCGTGTGCATCGGCCAGCGAACCCGGCTGACGATTCCCCGCCAGTAACCCTTTAGCCGTTTGGCGAACAGGATCAGAGCCGGTATCGTGCTTTCATGAGCGTGCCGCAGCCATTGCTTCCAGGCTGATCTCCAGCCCCAGGCGGTACTTGGCGTCCAGAGCGTTTTGAGTTCAGCTTTCATCAAGTAGACCGTCATCAATGCTTGGTTGGCCGCCAGCAAATCCTCCAAGCGGACCTGTTGCTCCGGTGTTTTCAGGTTCTGCGGGTTGCGCAGGAGCAGCCAACGCGCTTGCTTGATGACCTTTCGGGCTGGCTTGTCGTGACGCAGTCGATTGGCTTCGTCGACGCGAACTCGATCAATCACCTCTCGGCCATATTTGGCCACCACATGGAAAAGGTCGTTGACCACTCGCGCTTTTGGGCAGTGCTGACGAACCTCCAGGTCAAAAGCGGTGTTCATGTCCATTGCCAGCGCTTCGATTCGGGCGCACCCCTCTGGCCCCAGCTCTTCGAAAAATGGCCTGATCGCCGCCCGGCTGCGGCCTTCGCCGATCCACAGCACCCGTCGCGTATCCGCATCCAGAACAACGCTGGCATAACGATGACCTTTGAACAATGCGAACTCGTCCATCACCAAGCGTCGCGGTTGCGCCTTTGGCAAAACGCTCAATGCTGCTTGCAAGGCTCGACGCTCCAGCACCCGAACGGTCTCCCAATGCAGCCCAAACATCTGCGCTACGTGCAACGTGGGAAGGCGTTCACAGGCTTGAGTGACCGCCTCTGCCAGACGCCGTGTCATGCGGGCATAGCGATCCAGCCAACTGACGGCCTCCATGCGTTTGCCACAGTCGCGGCAACCAACGCGTCGGAGCAAAACGCTCAGGCGTACTGCGCGACCGAGAATGGGTAAATCACGAATGACTCGCTCGCAATACTCATGCGTGGTTGAACAGGGCTTTTGGCACCCACCACAGGAAGGGAATCGGGTGGCGTGGGGTGTCAGATTGATCTGGAGGGCATCACCATCAGGCTTGATCGTGACGACAGAAAAGCCCTCCAAAAAAGGAAGGAAAGTATTAATATCGCGCATAAGAACGCCGGTTTGTTAGATGTGTTTGCTCGCACGAACATCATCAATCAAATCGGCGTTCTTGTTTCTGTGTTTCCCGGGATTCCGTGAAGAACCAAATTTTCAGCCCTCCCCCTGAGTCGCAAACATTCCTCTTCAGCGCTAGACATGTGAGGACTATCCGCCACCTCGCGGGAATCTGACTGGATGCGTATCGCTATATTGAATCAATGCATTCAGCCAAATCGGCACAACGAAGTGACACCTTACGACGGTGCTCGACTCGTATCCGGCAGGGTTTTGCCGTATTAATTTCGGGTAGCAGATTCCTATTTCATGACATCCAGCAGCACTGCCAATCCCGGTCTACACTTCAGCTTGGCTTGACTTGGCCACGGAGGGTCTAAGCAAAGGCACTCTACCCGCCGACAATCAATCAGAATGGATGAGGAAACTATGGACGTTTACATGGGTACTGTTATGACGTTCGCCTTCAACTATGCACCTAGTGGCTGGGCCTTATGCAACGGTCAAATTATCAACATTGCCCAGAACCAGGCGCTTTTTGCGGTGTTGGGAACGGTGTATGGCGGCAATGGCGTGCAAACATTCGGGCTACCGAATCTGCAAAGTCGTGCCCCGATCTGCCAGGGCACAGGTCCCGGTCTGTCGACCCGTACGATGGGTGAAATTTCCGGCGCTGAAACCGTCACTTCAACCGTTAATAATCTGCCAAACCACACTCACACAATGGCAGGCGTCACTGCCACCACCACTGTGCAGTTGGCCAACCCGGCGAGCAACCCGCTGGGGGACCCAACTACAACCAACTCCTACATTGGTGCCTCGGGCTCCGGGCCCGGTCTTGCGAATATCTTCTCCGACGCGCAAGGCGCTTCGCCCGTGCCTCTCAAAGGTGCGCAGACTGCGATCAGCGGGTCCATCAGTCCAACGGGTAACGGCCTACCGATGGCGATTATGAACCCGCATCTGGTGCTCAACTTCAGCATCGCGCTGGAAGGTATTTTCCCAACTCGCAACTGACCAAATGCCGGGGGCCTCCACGCCCCCGGTTTCTGACCTCGCTGGAGTGAAACCATGTTGCAAGAGGTTCAAAGCCAGCATTTTCATGCGTTGCTGGGCCGGAGCGGCATCCTGCACCTACCTGATGGCAGCGTCATGCAAATCTATATCGAATACATTGAAGAGCAGCCCGCTGCTAAGATGTACAGCAGCGCGCGAATACCATTCAGCGTCCAACTGAGAAGTTTGGAGCCTACTGAATTTATCGACGGATTGTGCGCACTGCAACTTCCAGAGATCGGGCAGGTGCAGGACATCTTCGTATCCCGTATGCCACCGATGGGACGAGATCCGCAGTTGGGCTACTTCCACATAAGCTTCAACTGACTCGACAAAAGACACCCGGCGGTATCTGACGCGCTCGCGATGGGGCCATATCAGGCGCTAGTTAAGGGCGAGTGAAACAGCGCTTTCGCGAGCAAGCCCGATCCCGCGGGGATTTGTGTTTTAAGCAGGAGGATCGAAGTAGTCGAAGACTTTGTTCACGCTTAGTTCGCCGAACATCACCGCCTGCTGTATACACCGCAGGGTGTGCAGTAGGGCTTTATCCAGCAAAGTTGCGCAGCACTGAGCATCAAATTGGTAGACGCCGTGGCTAGGAGAGACTCGTTGCTGGCGCCGAGGTCGACGTGAAACACGGATGCTGTGAAGATGGCAAATATCTGGCTAGTTGGGTGTGACATTTGGCAATAAATGCAACTGATTGGAAATTGCTGAAGCTCACAGACGATGCGTGTCTTTAAGTGTTTATACTTCAAAGCTAAGCATTGCGGGAGTTTCCAAAAAGATACTCATTCCGTTCGGCGCTTTAACCAATAGGTGCCCACTCGTCACCGACGTTGAACCGTAAACGTGCAGACTTTTCTACCGCTCATATCCGGAGGGCCGTGTCATGTATGAAGATAAAAAGGCGCGTGCGATCGAAACCTGGCAGCGCCTACTGAATTATCCTGAAATACGAATGAGCGCTCCTGAGCAATACGAAGAATTACTGCGCCTTGCCGAGGAGTATTGCGAAGAGGGGTTCATCACCAGAGAGGAGCGCAGGGCGATGATTGAGAATGCGACGGCGAACTATCGGCGGGCAGTTGAAGGCATGGGCCAAGGGACCTAGGGGTGTTGCCTTCTATGACGACGGTAGCCTAGTCCAAGTATGAAGCCTTCATCCGCCGCATCCCCCAGAACAGGGATAACGACATCTTGCATCCGAAACTCCATGAACTGATCCGAGCAACGAAGGACGCTCAGAACGCCTTCATGTCATTGGATCATTATGAGCCAGCGGCCGTTTCACGATCAAAACTGGGACAAAGGCATACAAGCCGGCGAATTCCGGTATAGCTGTATGCCGCGATGCAAGGTTGTGTAGCTGGAGTCCGTGTCCGGGAATGTCTTTTAAACACCGCCGTTTAAGACCAATAAGGCGGCACCGATTATTGGGGATACCAGACAAGTCTTTCGGCGGCCGGATTACTTTCTTCCACGGCAAATCCCAGTGCCAAATAGTGCTGGCGTGCCTGGCGATTGCTGTTCCACACCACCGTCGCCACCGGGCAGCGAATCTGTTGCGCGGCTTTCTGCACGCCCTGCAGCACGGCGCGGCCAAAACCCTGGCCACGCGCCGGTGGGATGAACGCCAGATACAACACGCGAATTTCGTTTGCGCCAAAATCAGTGCTCAAGGCACCGATAGCCGTACCGAGTTTTTCCACCACGTAGTGCATGGCGTTGGGGTAGTTATCCCCCATGCCCTGTTCCTGCACCTGAAACTGCTGGGCAGCTATTTGCTGCACCTGTTCCGGCTCGCCGTCGATCCATTGCAGATCCGGTCGCGCCGTTTGATAAAGGCTTTGCAGAAATGGGCCGTCGGTTGCCCGCGAAGGCCGTACTACCAATCCCTCTGCTGCCACTGCTGCGTTATTCGTCATCGCCGCTCTCCGTTAAAAACCGCTTTCCCTGACACCCAGTGCCGCCATCCGCCGCCATGCCACACCCAGCAACGACTCGCCGCGCCCCTGCAACACGACCACGCCGCGCAACGGTTGCAGCGGCGTTGGCGCGTTATCGAGCACACTCAAGCGCGCGCCGTACTGCGCCTGCACCGGTTCCGCCCGTTGCTGTTGATCGCGGCGCACTGCAATCGGCCCGTGGTGATCGGACGTCAGTGCTTGCTGATCGACGTAGGCAACGCCGTTGGTGTCGACTTCGTCCAGTTGCACCGCGAGCGCCGGGTGCATCGGGTCGTCGGCGATGAACCGGCCGCTGGCGCCGGGCTCGACCCGCCACAACTGCGCTTCGGCCAGATAACCACGCAGGCGTGTGCCGTCTTCGACGACTCGGGCCAGTGCATCCTTGCTCGAAATCCAGCGCCCGACGCTCAGGTTCGGCAGCAAATCACGCACATGTCCGGCGTGCGGCGCGCGTAGCAACAGGCGTTCACGGCGGGCCGTGAGCCCGCGGTATTCGGCCACCGCTTCGGCCAGTTTTTGCTCAACGACACCGGCGTCCGCCGCTGTTTCACTGCGGCCGGCCTGTCGGCGCATCAGCAACTGCTGGATCTGGATCTCCCGCCGCACGATGGCGCGCTTCGAATCGAGATCCGGAGATTCCAGTTCGATCAGCACATCCCCTTGGGCGACCTTCTGACCGTCCTGCACTTTCACCGCTTTGACCCGCGCCGCAGTGGGTGCATACAGAGCGCTTGCACGTCCGGCCTCTAACATCGTCGGCAGCTCCACGGCGCTGCGCCAAGGCACAATCAGCACCAGCATCAACCCCAGCAATGCCAGACTGAAGAGCACCACGCGCGGGCCATACGCCTGCTCACGGCGGCTCCACCACTGGCGCCATTCACGCATGATCGGCAGAAAGATGAACCACACCAGTTCCACCAGCATCAGGAAGATCCCCAGCACCTTGAAGAACAGGTGATAGACCGCCAGCGCGATCCCGAAAAACAACGCCGCACGCCATAACCACGAGCCATACCCCCAGATCAGCAAACGCCGTTGCATTTTCGGCGACCAAGGTTCCGGCGCGGGTGCGCCATAACCGAACAAAAACTCGCGCAAGCGCCAGCGACACAAGGCAAACGCACGGCCCTGAAGGTTGTCGACTTGCCACAAATCGCTGATCAGAAAGTAGCCGTCAAAACGCATGAAGGGATTGAGGTTGACCACCAGCGTGGTGATCCAGGTGGCGCTGGCGAGCATGAACGCCGCCGTGCGTCCCGGGCCATCAGGCAACAACGACCATGCCAGCAGTGCGATGCACGCCAACAGCAATTCAGCCAGCACGCCACCGGCGCCAATCAACAACCGTGCACGACGATCATTGACGCGCCAGGCATCGCTGACATCGGTGTAGAACATCGGCAGCAGCACCATGAACGCCACGCCCATGCTCTGCACCCGGCACCCGGCGCGCTTGGCCATGAACGCGTGGCCGAACTCATGACACAGCTTGGCAAAGAACAACGCCATGGCGAACGCCAATGCGCCGCCGAGGCTGAACAGGTGCGGAAAAGTGCCGACAAACCGCTGCCAGTCCCGCGAGACCAGAAACACCCCGAGCGCCAACGTTGTCGGCAAGCCGTAGCGCAACACGCGTGGGCCGAAGCGTTCCAGCCACGGCCAGGCGCGATTGAGGAAGGCGTCCGGACGCCACAGCGGTATGCGGAAAAACAGGTACTGATGCAGAAGGATTTGCCACAGGCTCTGTTTCTGCGCCAAGGCCTTGAGCCGATAACTGGCGCGCTGTTGATCGTCGAGGGCACTGATCAAATCGTGCCCACGGAGAAACTCCAGCAGTTGCTCGAGCTCGGTGCCGTCCAGCGGTAGGCCCGGCTCACGATTGGCCGCACGCAGGACCTGCTCGGTATCGCCCAGCGCCCAGTGGCGCAACAGGCGCATCGCCGCCGCGCCCAGTTTGAAATAACGCCCGCGCACCGGGTCGGCCAGGGTCCAGCGTGGCGAGCCATCCAATGCTGGCGCTGCGGGCGACAGTTGAAGGTCGGCACGTAGGCTCGGCAGGTTCATTTACAGGCCCACGCTCTGGCGCAGACCGGCCAATGGGCGACGCAACAGATACAGCGCCAGCGGCGCACGGTCACCGAAGATTTTAGCCGTACCGCGCAGGCCGATGCGCGGCGGTGCGTCGACGAAATTGGCGTCGAGCCGATACGCCAGTTGCCCGCCAGCCGTCGGTTGTGCTTCGTAGGCCGAGCGCTCCAGCGTCGCGAGGTGGCGCTTCAAGGGGTCGCTGTCGAGAAACAATGCGATCTCGGCACCGGGCTCTAACGATATCGCGTCGCCCACGGCCAGTTCGATACGCAGTTCGGCCTGGTTCGGGTCGGCAATTTCCATCAGGCGTTCGCCGGTCTGCACGGGTTTGCCGGTCAAGCGTTCGGCATCGGCGAACACCGCGATGCCATCGCGTTCGGCACGCACTTCGCTGCGGTTGAGCAGTTCGCGTGCGTAGTCGCGTTCGGCGCGTTTCTGCTCGACGCGCGCGGCCAGCAAATCCATCCGCGAGTTGGATTCGGCATCGGTGAACGAGCGCTGGGAATTGGATTTGAGTTCGGCTTCGGCCACATCCAATGCCCGTTCGGCCACATCGGCCTGAGCCGTGAGGGTGGTGCTTTCGAAGCGCAGCAACAGTTCGCCGGTTTTCACCGTCTGATTGGGTTTGACCAGAAACTCGGCGATCACCCCGTCCAGCGGTGCCGCTACCACACGGCCGCCCAGTGGTACTACTTCGGCCGGTGCCAGCACCGATTGACGCACCGGAATGAACAGCCCGAGCAACAGCGCCGCGACCAGTGCTACCTGACGTTTACGTGTCCAGCGCAACCGCCATGGTGTGCGTGGCTGCAACGCCAGCCAGGCGTGGCTGTAGGTGTCGCCCAGTTGCGAGAGCAAGACGTGTTCGGAAGGATTCCACGGCACATCGCGGGCCAGCCACAAGCCGCCGAACACTTGCCTATCCCGATCAATCAACGGCAGCCAGAACACGTGTGCGGCGGACAAACTACGCCAATCGGCCTGGATCGATTCGCCGAATGACTGCGGCGCAATCACCCGCGCCTGCTGCAGCACATCCTGCTTGAACAACTGTGCCACGGCTTGCTCGACAAACGCCACGAACGGCGCATTGGGCTCAACCGCGCTGACGCCGGTCACCGCTTGCACCTTGCCAGCGATCAACAACGCTGCGTGGCGAAAACCGAACAGCGACTGGCCGTCATTGACCAGGCTGTAGGCCAGTTGCGCGGCGTCGCGGGCAGCACGGGTCTGGCGTTCGAGGTCAAGAAAGCGCGCAAACACCTGCTCGGCGCCGCCACCGACGGGGGCGTTCAATCAAGCTCCGGAAAATGCGCCGTGCCGCTCATGCCGGCCAGCAGGCCTTTGGCTTCTGGGAGTGAGGCGACCAGCAACAGGGTCTGACTGCCCTCGTCGATTCGCGCGCCGAGGCGTTTGACCGTGGCTTCGATCGGTTGACCGGTTTCATCGGGAATAAAGGAAAACGTCTGGCCTGGCTTGAGTTTGGCCATCCAGCGCGACGGCACCAGTAGATGGATTTCCAACGTGCGGTTGTCAACCACGTCCAGCAGCGGCGCACCAGCCGGCACGCTCTCATAGCGTTTGACCTTGCGTTCGACCACTTGCCCGTCGAACGGCGCGATCACGCTGCAGCGTTTGACCTGCACCTGATAAACCTGAGATTGCGCCTGGGCTTCGCTGACCTTGGCCTCAGCCCGCGCCACTTCGAAACGCCCGACGGAATTGAGTGCGGCCAATTGTTTGTTGTGCGCCAGCTCTTCACCGGCGCCGCGGCCAGCCGCCTGCGCGGCATTGAGTTGCGCCTGATAGGCCGAGCAATCGAACCTCGCGAGCATGTCGCCCTTCTTGAACGACTCGCCCTCACTGAACGGCAACTCGACAATCCGCCCGGACAGCTCACTGGCCAGAACCGCCTGATCTCGAGCGCGAAGCACACCCCGCGCCTCACTGCTTGCGGCAACCGCCCCGACCGCTGGGCTATCCAGCAGCGGATCGCCTAGCCCGGGCGTTTGCGCATGAACTGCACACGTTATAAAGGTCAATCCAAAAACCCAACCACGAAAACGCTGCATAACCGCTACTCCCTGACGGATGAGCGGATTCTACGACAGCGAGGGTTAACGTCAAGCTAAAGACTAGCACCGCGCCTTTTTCTTTGGTGCGTGTAGGTCAAACGTGCAGATCAGCTAATCGAAATAAAATTTGTTTAGGGAGGGTCTGAAGTAAGCAGCCGTTTTTAACGGCCTCGCTGTCTGAGGTTCAAAAAAACACCGACTTAATTGAAATTCAGACCTTTCCTCCTGTCAGTTCACCATTTTTTGCGGAAGAGCACCTTTTCAGGGTTCATTGTCCACATCACAGGCACACCTCGCCTGCATTCGATAGTCGTTTTCGCATCATCCAAAGGTTCGATAAGGCAAACAGAGTGGTCTGCTGCGCGGTGTTTTGACCAAGCCTCGGAAACGGGCTTTCGTATAACCAAACTGGCGCTTGATCACACGAAAGGGATGCTCAATCTTGGCCCGGACTTGAGCTTTACCGTATTCGATTTTGCGGCGCATGCGACCGATCAGGCTCTTTTTTTTGCATGCTTATTATATCTGCTGGGTCGCGCTGAGATCGATCAGATCATCGGGCGATGTTGATGCTCCGCACGCTTCTCCACGCCGATGTAACGGGCGTCGCCACACACGTAAGTTTCCTCACCGTGCAGCAACTGATCGACCTGCGTCACGTCCGCCACATTGGCCGCCGCGCCCACCGGGCTATGCACTAAACCCGACTCGGCATCGACGCCAATGTGCGCTTTCATCCCGAAGAAATACATATTCCCCTTCTTCGTCTGGTGCATTTCCGGGTCGCGCTTGCCGTCCTTGTTCTTGGTCGAGCTCGGGGCATGAATAATCGTTGCATCGACCACGGTGCCTTGGCGCAGCATCAAGCCACGGTCACCCAGATAACCGTTGATGACCTGCAAAATTCCGTCCGCCAAGTCATGTTTTTCCAGCAGGCGGCGGAAGTTGAGGATCGTGGTTTCATCGGGAATCCGATCCAGATGCAGCCCGGAAAACTGGCGCAGGATCGTGGTCTCGTAAAGTGCTTCTTCCATAGCCGGATCGCTGTAGCCGAACCAGTTCTGCATCAGATGAACCCGCAACATCGCCATCAGCGGATACGCCGGACGACCACCTTCGCCCTTAGGATAATACGGCTCGATTAAGGCAATCAAACCCTTCCAGCGCACGACCTGTTCCATCTCGATCAGGAAGCGCTCGCGGCGGGTCTGCTTACGTTTGCCGGCGTACTCGGCATCGGCGAAGGACATCTGTTTCATCGGGACTCAACCGTCGTGTTCGTGTTAGGCGGGTTTCACCAGATTTAGAAGTCTTCTTCAGAGTTTCCCTAAAGCCTTGTCCGGTGGTGCCAGGTATAGACCGATGACATGCCAGAACTTCTCCTCGAACTGCAGATCTTTGGACAGCTTGAACGTACGAGTCAGGCGAGGTTCCAAATCATTGGCAGCAGTTTATGGACGGTAGTCGAGGAAATACCCGCAGCCCTTGCCATGCTCCGACAACTTCAGCGCAGTTCTCCCATACGAGGTCGGGTGACCTGTTCCAGAACAAGGCGAAAAGTCTCGGCAGGTAAAGGTGATTTGTGTCCGCGTCCCGGCTTGTCCACCAGTCCGTCCAGCCGATGTGCCTGAAAACGCAGGCACCAGTCGGTGATCGTCCGGTAGGAAAAGCCGGTCAGCCGTGCAATGTTGTCTCGGGTTTCGCCTTTGGTGGCTAGCAGGATGATGCGTGCTCGGTGGCCTTCTCGCTGAGGGATGGTGGCAGAGCGAACTCTCCGTTTCAGTTCGGTCATTTCTTCTGGGCTAAGCGTGATGTCCATAGCGCTCACTGTCAGCTCTCCAAGGCAGGGATGGCGCCTGAAGTGTAGGTGAAATATTCAGGAATTTATTTCGCAAACAGCACGCTAGCTGCCGCACTTATTGCAACATGTCCTTGCCATCAGATGAACAGTGAGTTGTGGCGAGTTCACAAGTGGAAATATATCAAAAATAGATTTTCAAAGTTGCTGAGTAAACCGTTCAACTGCGTTAACCACTTCGCGAGCGCCAGATTGAATTTCCAGGATCACGCTCCCCGCTTGTTGCGCTAGCATCAACCCTTGCTCAGCTTGAAAACGGCTATTGCTCATATTTTCTACCGCCTCATCAACTAGACGTTGGTTTTTTTGCACAACTGCCACAATTTCTTCAGTTGCACTACTCGTCCTTCCTGCGAGTTGACGAACTTCGTCAGCTACGACCGCGAATCCCCTACCTTGTTCTCCTGCACGAGCGGCTTCGATCGCAGCATTCAGTGCCAAAAGATTAGTTTGGGCGGCGATTCCACCAATAGTTTGCACCATTGAGCTGATCAAATAAGACTGTTTGCCTAACGCTTCAATCCCTTCTGAAGCGGACGATATTTGATCGACTATTTTATTCATAGTGCCAACAGTTTTTTGAACAACGTCAGCGCCCCGATTAGCTGAAACATCTGTCTGCTGAGATATGTCGTGAGCAGTATTTGCAGCAGAGCTGATTTCATGCTCCCGTCGGACCTGATCAGTAACAACTGTCGCAAATTTTACTACTTTATAAAGTTTACCTCTTGTATCGTGTACTGGATTGTAAGTAGCCTCGAGCCAAACTTCATGACCAGAACTATCTATCCTCTTAAATCGACTTGCTACAAAATTACCGCTATTTAGAGTATTCCAAAATTCATGATACTCAGAGGACGAGGTATAAGCGGGTTCACAAAAAATGCTATGGTGCTTTCCCTCAAGTTGTTTCAATGAGTAGCCGACCGCATTCAGAAAAGCTGAATTTGCTGTGAGAATTTTTCCTGAGAGATCAAATTCTATTACTGCCGTCGATCTTAGTAACGCCTCAATTAACTCACTGCCTTCTCGCGCCGCGTCTATAGCTTTCGTTGCGTCCAGTCCATAGCAACTCATGCTTGTTACCATGCCACTAGCGTTTTTTGTTGGGCACCATGCTGCATGGATCCAAACCATTTTTTCTTCGGCGGTAATATATCTATAATCATCGCTAACGGCTACGCCTGCGGAAATCGCATTCATAAATCTCTTGTAGCAGGATAACTCTTTTACATACGAGGGCGAAAGCATGCCCAAGGACGCTCCAATTAATGCTTCTTGCTGATACCCGACTAGGTTGGCAAAATTTTTATTGATGCCGGTTATTATCATATCTACATTGACAGTCATTGTAAGCATTTCAGATTCAATACTATTTTGACGCTCTCGCCATACCAAAAGCTCATCTTGAGCCATTTTCAATTTTTTATTAAGGAGCTTATTAAACATAAAATCACCAGAGGATAGTAACCTTGAAACACACTTAGGATGACGCTCACTTTTTAAGAAGATAGGCGACTAAGCAATTGAGATAATTTAAGTATTAAAGGTTGCGCACTCATTATAGTTCAGATTTTTATGTTCGCAACAAAAATCACAACCACGAGCGCCGTGACCTATGATGTGAGCTTACGCTTGATACTTTGACGCTATAGGGAAGGTCTGAAGTAAGCAGATATCTCTCAACTGCTGAGCCATAGCGGCTTCAAAAAACGGCAGTTGTTCAAAATCGATCAAGTCTGCCGATTATTTCATCCATTTTTTCCGCAACAAGCACCTTGCAGCGGCTATTTCCCTCATTACGGGCGCATCTCTCCCGCGTCGGAAAGCTAATGTCGACGGGCCATCCACGGGTTTGACAGGGCGAACAACGTCACCATCTGAGCAGCGTTTTTTACCAAGCCTCGGAAGCGCAATTTCATATAACCAAACTGACGATTGATCACCCGAAATGGTTGCTCAACCTTGGAGCGAACCTGAGCCTTGGCTCTCTCGATCTTGCGTATCGCTTTGTACAACACGCTGCGTTTTCCGTGCTGCTTGTAGGCACTGCGCCGGGCTGCAACCTGCCAGATGACGTGGCGTCCAGCATGCTCTTTGCGCTTCTCGACACAGGTATAGCCTGCATCGGCGCAGACCACGTTTTCAGCACCGTGTACCAGTTTGTCGACTTCGGTCACGTTCGCCACGTTGGCCGCGGTGAAGACCACGCTATGCACCAGCCCCGATTCATCGTCGACACCAATGTGCGCTTTGGCGCCGAAGCAATACTGGTTGCCTTTCTTCGTTTGGCGCATTTCCGGGTCGCGTTTACTGTCCTTGTTCTTGGTCGAAGTGGCCGCATGAATCATGCGTGGCATCGACGATGGTGCCTTGTCGCAGTGAAAGACCATGGTCGCCCAGATAGCCATTGATCACGCCGAGAATGCCAGTGGCCAACTCGTTTTTTTTCATAAGGCGACGGAAGTTGAGAATGGTGGTTCCGTCTGGGATTCGCTCCAGGCTCAGCCCGGAAAACTCGCGCAAGTTCGTCGTCTCGTACAGCGCCCGACCATCGAAGGATCACTGTAACCAAATCAGTTCTGCATAAGATGAATCCGCAGCATCGCCATCAACGGATACGCCGGACGACCGCCTTCGCCCTTGGGGTAGTGGGGGTCGATAAGAGCGATCAAACCCTTCCAGGGTACGACTCGATCCATCTCGATGAGGAACAGTTCCTCACGGGCCTGCTTGCGCTTACAGGCGTACTCGGCGTCGGCGAAGGTCATTTGCTTCATCATCGAAAAGCTCGGCGATTGGTGTCCTGAGGTTCTGCCAAAACAGGAAGTCTTTTTCATAATCTCATTAGCGACTGGAAAAGTTATCCGCCACATCATAGTCGTGGAAGTTCCCTCGAAGACATGTCAGGCGGGTATTTCACCAGATTTGGAAGTCTTCCTCAGAGTTTCGCTAGGAGTGGGTCATTAGCCAGCTCTTCAGTTCTGCGAGTACCGGCAGACCCTTTTCATGTCGGACGTTAATGCGCCGTTCAAGCGCGCGTATTTGGTAAGCGTCTGCCGAAGTCACCTTGCGTGACTCAGGCCGGCACCCACTGATGCGGCAGCAGTTGATCAATCTCACTGGAACGCTGTGTTGGCAGCCGCGTCAGCACATCTTTGAGATAGGCATATGGATCATGCCCATTCATACGCGCCGACTGGATCAAACTCATGATTGCCGCTGCTCGTTTGCCGCTGCGCAGTGAACGGGCGAACAACCAGTTGGAGCGGCCGAGTGCCCACGGCCGTATCTGGTTTTCCACTGGATTATTATCTATGGGTACAGCACCGTCCTCGATATATCGAGCCAGTGCGCCCCAGCGCTTGAGGCTGTAATCCAGAGCTTTGGCTATAGCCAAGCCTTCGGGCACAAGGTCGCGCTGGGCCAGCATCCAGGTGTGCAGTGCGTCGATAAGGGGCGCCGCTTTTTCCTGACGTATTTGCCAGCGATCCTCGTCGGTCATTTCCCGCGCTTGCCGTTCGATTTCGTACAACCCGCCAATTGAGTGCGGCATCTGTTCGGCCAGTTGGCTTTTGTTCGTCGCATGCAGATCGAAGAACTTGCGGCGGGCATGGGCCATGCAGCCGATTTCGGTGATGCCTTGCTGAAAGCTTGCTTTGTAGCCGGCGAAATCATCGCAAACCAGCTTGCCGTTCCATTGCCCAAGGAAGTTGCGGGCATGCTCACCCGCACTGCTCGGGCTGAAGTCGTAAATCACTGCCTTGAGAGCCGAAAACGGCGTAGTGCAGTAGGCCCAGAGATAAGCACGATGGGTTTTCTTTTCGCCCGGCGCGAGCATCTGCACCGGCGTTTCGTCAGCGTGAATCACGCCTTGAGCAAGTACCACTTCGCGCAGCGCATCAACCAGGGGCTGGAGCTGCACACCGGTTTGGCCGACCCATTGCGCCAGTGTCGAGGGGCGATAGCCAGGCCGGCACGGTCAAAGATTTTCTCTTGTAGGTACAGCGGCAAATGATCGGCGAATTTGGCCACCATCACGTGAGCCAGCAGACCTGCGGTCGGGATGCCCTTGTCGATTACTTGGGCCGGCACTGGTGCCTGGATCAGTGTTTCGCACTGGCGGCAGGCCCATTTCCCACGCACGTGCTGCTCGACGGTGAACACGCCCGGCGTGTAATCCAGCTTCTCGCTGACGTCCTCCCCGATCCGCCGGAGCTGGCAGCCGCAGGGGCATTGGGTGTTGTCGGGTTCGTGATAAATCACGGTGTGCGAAAACTGCGCAGGCAAAGGAACACGCTTTGGTTGCTTGCGTGGTTCGGCCGGCGCAGCCGGCGGATTCAACGCTTTCAACTCGGCTTCGATGGCCGCGATGTCGGTATCAAGCAGGTCGTCGAGCAGGCTGCCCTGAGCAGGACTCAATTGCTCACTGCGCTTGGCAAACTTGTTACGTTTGAACCATGCGATTTCGTGGGTGAGTTGCTCGATGATGGTTTGGTCGCGGTCGTTCTTCTGTAAGCGTCCGGCCAAGTCATCTTCCGAACCTCCACGGCGCCCTCGCATTCAAGCTAATCAAGTGATAAACACCATATATATCCAATGCCACGGCAAGCATAAGGCGATCAGATGGCGCGATTTTCGATTTATAGTGGATTGATTCTGGTTGGCTACTCGTCGCTGGAGAGTGGAGATCCTCCCATGGGCGTTGCTTTCGGCCAGTTCGAGCCAACCACTGGGTATCCCGCTATTCAAAACGAGTGCCGCACAAATCACTTCGACCAGTCCGGTCTGGCCCTTTCAGTAAAAACCGAAGCGGGCTTGGTTATTCCATCTATGGGAATCGCCATTCTGGATTACGCTGAAGAGCTTCTGCCCGATTGCATCGAGATAAGTATCCTCGGCATTCCCACTGCTTTTTATGAAGAGTTGTTCCCTGACCATGTGATCAAGTACACGCACCAATTCGCTAGGTGAGCCGCTCTATGGCGAGCATGGGCCGTCTTTAGCAGGGAGGTGTGATCCTTGAGTTATCGGAGACCGCAAAAGCTACTGACTGGAGCAATTGGCAGAGCCTCAAGAGCAGGGTCAGGAACTCAGCATTGGTTGCCTCAGACCAGGCTCGACCGTATCTGAGAGTCAGGTGTATGGTGGTCACTGGGTCTCCATTCCGAGCAGACTCGAGCGAGTAGCGTTCACCATCCGAAAATGCACCTTGGGCACATCCAGGGAACACCAACTCCAGAAATGTGATTACCGCCTCAGGGCATCCAATATCTAGCACGTCCTCAACGTTGGACAGATCGTTTTCACTGAGGTCTGTAGGCTTCAAAATAATAATGTCAAAGCTCATTGCTGCGGGCTCCCATCTTGTAATCCATTTGGCATCGGCATTCCCTTTTATACGTCCGGCCATCACGCCTCGCGTAATTAAACCGGCGACCACTTATGTGGCAGCAACTGGTCTATTTCTCTTGCCTGCTGCGTCGGTAGCCTCGCCAGTACGTCCTTCAAATACGCATACGGATCATGCCCGTTAAGCTTGGCCGATTGGATCAAGCTCATCAGCGCAGCCGCGCGTTGACCGCTGCGCAGCGATCCTGCGAAGAGCCAATTCTTGCGTCCAAGAGCCCATGGCCGGATCTGCTGCTCTATGTGGTTGTTATCGATAGGCACGGCGCCGTCATCTAGATAACGTGACAACGCCGTCCAGCGCTTGAGGCTGTAATCCAGCGCCTTGGCAATGGCCACGCCATCGTGCACAAGCTCGCGCTGGGCGATCATCCAGGCATGCAAGGCGTCCATCGCCGGTACCGTTTTTTCCTGGCGTATTCGTCGTCGAGCATCAGGCTCCAGGTCGCGGACGTCCTGTTCTATTTCGTACAGCACCTGGATGTAGCGCAAGGCCTGTTCGGCCAGTTGGCTTTTGTTCGTGGCGTGCAGGTCGAAAAACTTGCGCCGCGCATGGGCCATGCAGCCGATCTCGGTCACACCCAGTGCAAAGCTGGCCTTGTAACCACCAAAATCATCGCACACCAGTTTGCCTTTCCAGTCTTGCAGGAAGGCGCGGGCGTGTTCGCCCGAGCGGCTTGGGCTGAAGTCGTACACCACCGCGCGGATATTGGCAGATGCGGTGGTTGCATAGGCCCAGACGTAGGCCCGATGGGTTTTCTTCGCGCCAGGCATGAGCACCTGTACTGGCGTTTCATCGGCGTGCACCACGTTGTGTCCAAGCACCACTTCGCGCAGAGCATCGGCCAGCGGTTGCAGTTGCACACCGCAGGTGCCGACCCACTGCGCCAAGGTCGAGCGCGGGATGGCGAGGCCGGCCCGGCCAAAGATCTTTTCCTGACGGTACAGCGGCAAATGATCACCGTATTTGGCGATCATCACGTGGGCCAGCAGACCTGCCGTGGGGATGCCCTTGTCGATGATCTGTGCAGGAACCGGTGCCTGGATCAGTGTCTCGCAGTCATCGCAGACCCACTTGCCACGGATGTGTTGTTCGACGGTGAACACGCCGGGCGTGTAGTCGAGTTTCTCGCTGACATCCTCGCCGATACGCTTGAGGGCGCAGCCGCAGGTGCACTGCGTGTTGTCCGGTTCGTGATGGATCTGCGTGCGTGGAAACTCGGGCGGCAAGGCTGTGCGTTTAGGTTTTTGCCGAGCCACAGTCGGGGACGGAGCGGGTTGCAACGCCTCAAGCTCGGCTTCGATGGCCGCGATGTCGGCGTCGATCAGGTCATCGAGCAGGCTGGCTTGATACGGGCTTAGTTGCTCGCTGCGCTTGGCAAACTTGAAACGCTTGAGCTGTGCGATCTCATAGGTCAGCTTGTCGTTGACCGTTTTGTAGTGATGGATTTGCTTGTCCATTGACTCGACGCGCTGCATCAACTGCGCCGCGATAGTGCGCAGTTGTTCAGGGCTTAGTTGGTCGAGATTAGGAAGCGAAGTCATGCCGCCGATTTTGCCAGAACAGGCCAACATCGGCGATAGACGCATCGGACAATTGCACGGCGACGCTGGCCATGGCAGGTGTTACATCATGGAAATCGCATTGCCTGGCCCCACTCTGTGCCAAGGCAAACCCAGCACCAGAGCGCGTAACTGTTCGTCGCTCAATTCCACCTGAGAGCCATGCCGAGAACCTGGCCAGAAGAACTTACCTTGATGCAGTCGGCGCGCCGCCAGCCAGATACCCAGGCCATCGTGCACCAACACTTTCATGCGATTGGCGCGGCGGTTGGCAAACAGATAAGCACAGTGCGGCTGCGCCGCACCGAACACGGCGACCACACGTGCCAGAGCGGTGTCGGTGCCGGCGCGCATGTCCATGGGCTCGGTGGCGAGCCAGATGGAGTCGATGCGGATCATCGCAATAGGTCTCGAAGAAAGGTCGCGCACGCAGCCGCGCTGTCGGTTGGCCAATTCACTTTGACGGTACCGCGCGGGTGCTGGATTTCAACGCAGATGCTCGATGACGCAGCTTGTGACTCTGCTCCGGCCAGCGGCATGGGTAACGAAATAAACGCAGGTTGCAGCTCAGTGTTTTTCTGCGTTTGCAGCCGAATCCACTTGTGGACGAGGTTCGCATTGAGGCTGTGGCTCAGCGCGACGTTGGCAATCGAGGCGCCGGGCTGGGAACACTCTTGAATGACCTGCGCCTTGAAGGATTGGGAATAGGAACGGCGTTGTGGCTGCATGAAAGACCCTCTTAAAAGGCTAGAAATGGTGTCCACTCAAATTAGGTGGACACCATCGCCTTTGGCGTCGGGGTCAGGAAGGCGTGTTGGCCGGTCGGTTACGACGAAAGCTCCTCGCGTGGGTTTTTCGGAGTGGCCGCCCGCCATGCATGCGGTTGAGGCGGCATACCCCCCCCACTCCACCGCCTGGTCATGGCCCGGCAAGGACTCCCCATGCTCACAGCAATTGACTTGCTTTCTGGTTTCGGCGGATGGACCCGCGGCGGGAAAGACGCCGGCCTCAATGTCTTCTGGGCAGCCAACAACTGGCCCGCCGCAGTGGAGTGGCACACCAAGAACAACCCGGACACGCAACATGTCTGCCAGGACCTACATCAGGCGGACTGGTCGCAAGTGCCAAAGCATGACGTCATGCTGGCCTCTCCATGCTGCCAGGGCCACACCAAGGCGCGCGGCAAGGCGTCAGGCAATCTAGTGAGCAATCTGAGGGAACATTGCCTTACGCGCGTCAGCATCCATCTCGGTCTTGTAACTGTGTTGGGTCTTCAGTTCTTCGGTTCGCTGTGCTGCCGGTCGAGCATTGATGCCATCAAGGAGCCGTTTTACGTTTGGAAGTTTTGCCCAAGCGTCATTACCCAGGACGAACGGTACCGCGCGCGCCCAACCCCATACTGCCATGTCCACCAGCGTGTACTCACTTCCGAGCATGTAAGGCTGTTTGGCCAGA